>CALMOI010000252.1 GCA_937871735.1 uncultured Comamonadaceae bacterium | reverse complement strand
TACGCGACGCGTGTCTCGTCCAGGAGCGCACGCAGCGGGTTGGCCAGCGTCGGGGCGGCCATTGAGCTGAAGCTCACGCCCGTGAAGGTTGCTGCTGGATCACTGCTGCCATCACAGGCAGTCAAGGCCACGCTGGTACCGGCCAGCACGGACGACAGGGGCAACATCGGTGCGCCACTCAACAGTTTCAGCAAGCGGCGACGGGAAAAATCGGTCGATGTGTTCATGAGGCTTCCGGGGGATAAATAAGGTCAAGGCGTTACAACCGGCACATCATCACAAGGCTATGTTGCAAACGTGTGAAAACTGACCCGCATCTCGCTACCTCGTGAATCCCCCCGGCACCCGCACCCAGCCTTCCATCAGGCGGCGGGCGGATCGGATCGATGCTCACGCTGCGAGGCTTGGAACATTGCATCCAAGTCCGCCATCAGCCGGGCCAAGGCTTGACGCAACTCAGCCGCCTCGTGCTGAATCCGTTTGTGTTCATTGGGGGTAATGACGCCATCTTGGATGTCATCAGCCACCTCTCTCACCAAAGCGCCGAACTCCACAGACATCTTGCTGATGTCCCCCAACACGCTGGTCGTTTGTGCGCTGCCTTGCTCAGGTAGCGGCACGTAGACACCACCAAACTCATCGGACAAGGCGTGGAGCAAACGCACATCACCTGTGACACGCATCAACCGAACCGACTCCTCCAAGGTCAAGTGATGCGTCGTGTTGTTGGAGTTGAGCTTGTTGGTCAGCACTTGTTTGCCTATGCCCATCTTCTGCGCCAACACCTCGGTGCCCTCTGCAAAACCGTGGGCCGTCTGGTACGCCGCGTCTGCAACTGTCATGTTTTGAATCCCTTGCGAAAAACGATGAATTTAGATGATAGATTATATACACTTCACGCATTGAACATTAAGTCAACCAATATCAATTGGAATGCTTTTATGCTTAATTGATATATTTTAAACCAAGGAGTAAATATGAGCGGTGCTACAAACCCAGAACGCCTAAAAAATTTGCGTGATTCTTTGCTCAAGGATCTCGTTGAACGAGATTTACCGATTCGCTTGGCATTGATTGCTACACTTGCAGGTGAACATTTGCTGATGGTGGGGCCGCCGGGAACGGCAAAAAGCCTGATTGCTCGCCGACTGCATTTAGCATTTTCAGAATCAAATTATTTTGAGCGCCTGCTAACGCGCTTTACCGTGCCTGAAGAGCTTTTTGGGCCGCTGTCCATCAAAGGACTGGAGGAGGATCGCTACGAGCGGTTGACAAGCTCATACTTACCCAAGGCATCCATTGCATTTCTTGATGAAATATTTAAGGCCAATAGCGCCATTCTGAATTCATTGCTCACACTTCTGAATGAGCGTGAGTTTGACAATGGTGCTCAGCGTGAAAAATCACCATTAATTGCTGTGATTGGGGCCAGCAATGAGCTACCAGAAAGCGAAGAGCTTGATGCGCTGTTTGACCGTTTTCTGCTGCGCCTGCATGTGGGTTCAGTTTCAAAAGATGCATTTCCTCAATTGATTGGTTTGCGGGGACATGCAGCGCCAGACGTGCCGGATTCACTCAAGCTGACAGCTCAAGATGCTCAAGAAATTCAAGCATTGGCTGAATTGGTAGAGGTGCCCGAGGATGTGGTTGCACTGCTATGTGCCCTGCGTGAATGGTGCATGGCGGAATCCATACAGATCTCTGACCGACGTTGGCGCAAGATCGTGAAACTGCTTCAAGTTTCGGCCTGGACTAACGGACGTGAGATGGTGTCCATCTGGGATTGCTGGTTGCTCCAGCATTGTCTGTGGAACAAGCCTGAAGATCGCGAAAAGATCTATGAGTGGTATGCCGTGCGTGTGGGAGCCAGCTCTGCCATGGATCCATCGCAACTGACACGGATTGTGGTGGCCTGGGAAGGCCAACTGAAAAGAGATCAAGAGAGTCGGTCTCAAATGCGGGATGAGCAGGGAAGACTGCTCTTCAAAAGTCATGCAGGAAACATTGTCACAGGTGTCAAAGGCCCGGCTCAGGCAAAACGCGGTGAAGAATTGCTTTACTTATCCCCAGCAGAATCATGGAATAAAAACAATATAAAAATAGTCGATCGATTAAATAGCAATCATGGATTTACCTTGGATGAATTGAGCAATCTCAACATAAGCAATCCAAATCATTGGGATAGAAATAATACAAAATTCGAACACTGGGGAAATAAGGACAGCTATCTTTCCGATAAAAATAACTGGCTAATGACTGAGCAACCTTTTTCACCCAGCGTTGAGCCTACTCGTCACAAAAAATTATACATCAGCGATAAAGTCAGCCAAATTGATGTGTTAACGAGTAAAGTTGCCAATTACAAAGATGAGCTTGGGCGACACATTCAAAGCATGGAAGCTGAAATAAAAAATCACATCTGGGTAACATCTGATTTTTTAGCTACGGCAGCAAAAAATCTCAAGCAGACTCAGCACGAGGTCGAGACATTAATTATCCGCGTCAATAAAATTCACGATGGATTTAAATCACTGCCGATAGAGTCTGACGTAAGCGGCCTAGCCTGCGATGAGTCTCTATGAAAAACGCTTTCGATGCCCGCTCATTAGAGCGCGGCTATGCATTTTTGGATGACTGCCCAGAAAACTTGTTTGACGACATCGTCAACTTGCCGATAGGAACTTTGGCTGAGCGGGTCAGTGGAGCACGTGGTTGGCACGATGCGTTGTTATCGGGGCAACTCCCGCCCGACACCACATGGCCCCCAACAGAAATCAGTAGCCCGGTACGACAAGCACTGGCAACGCTGGGATTGATGCGCTTTTGCAAGAATCAGCCTGAGTTGGTCGATCAATTGATGAAGGAGATCTTGCGTGCTTTTGCGCGTCAGGCTGACATCGTGGCTTCTGACGTTACAACACGGCTGCGCGATCTTGAAATTTTGGAACGCACACGTCTGACCAAAGCAGAAGCCCAACTGGCAAAGCAGGAAAAGCGCTCAATACGCCAGATCGTGCTGGATGCAGAAACCTTACAGCGGTTACGCGAGCAAGCCATGCAAGCTGCTGCGCAGCAGTCGTTCAATGCCGATAGTGATTTACTGGCAACCTGGGATGAGCGTTCGCGTGTCTGGGCTGACATTGCAGAAGTGTTTGGCGATTTGGGGGAGATGATGGGGCGTGGCTGGGATCTGTCCAGCGGCGTGCTGCGTCAGACAGGCTGGCTTGATTTGTTGCGTTTACGCAAGCTCATTGAGCAATTGCCGCAACTGCGTGAAATCGTGCAAACCCTTGGGCGCTTGCATATGGCAGAAAGCGGGGTGTCGATTGCCCAGAAAATTCTGGTGCCTATCTGTCGCCTTGAGGAAGAACTCCGCGAAGTTCGTACCCCGCTGATTCCGGCAGAGATGCGCGGCCTTGAACGCAGCGGAGAGATCACCCGGATGTTGCCCGTTGAGGCGTTGATGCTGGGGCACCCCAAGTTGCGGATGCTTTGGCATGCACGCCGCGCTGAGCGCGCGCTGTTGACGTACCGAGTTGAAGGGATGGAAGTTGAGCGCATTCAGGTGGAGCGTAACGACTATGAGGAAGTGGAACGCCAGCGTCCACGCCCAGAGCGCGGGCCAATTTTTGCGGTAGTCGATACATCGGGCTCCATGCACGGACTGCCCGAGCAAGTCGCCAAGGCGCTGGTACTGGAAGCGCTTCGTACTGCACACACCGAAAAGCGCAGATGCTTTTTGTATGCCTACAGCGGGCCGGGGCAAGTGCTCGAACACGAGCTGGATCTGTCACCGAACGGCATCGGTGAGCTGTTGACCTTTCTGGGGATGTCGTTTGGCGGGGGGAATGATGAAGCGGGGATGATGGTCAAGGTACTCGCCCGATTGAAAGAAGAGGACTGGAAGAAAGCCGACGTGGTATTCGTCAGTGACGGTGAGTGGCCTGTTTCAACCAGCCTGACCGATGCTGTTCAAAGTGCTCGCCAAAACGGAACGCGGTTTCATGGCGTACAGATTGGGAATCGTGGACGAACAGGTCTTCATGTCGTGTGTGATCCAGTGCATATTTTTCAGGACTGGGCGGCGGCAGGTGGCTGGTCGTGAGTTTGCAAATATCCAGCTAACTCGGCACCCGCACCCAGCCTTCCATCAAACGGCGGGCAGATCGGCTCATCAACACCTTGGTGACGGCCCATTGCCCGTTTGGGTCTACACGCGCCTCGGCTCCGACGCTCAGCACGCCTGACGGGTGGCCAAAGCGCACTCGGCCATCGGCCCCGATGGGCGCGAGGCGGCTGACCAGCGTGCCGGGGATGGCGGCTGCGGCGGCAATCGCCACGGCCCCCGTGCCGGTCATGGCGTGGTGCAGCTTGCCCATCGAGAAGATGCGCGCCAGCAGGTCGATCTGCGCGGCGCTGACCCGACGGCCATCGGCGGCGCTGTAGTCGGCGGGCGCGGCGATGAAGGCCAGTTTGGGCGTGTGCGGGCGGCTGGCTGTGGCCTCGTCGGGCGTGGTGCACAGGCCCATCGCCACCGCGCCGTGGGCGCGCACGGTCTCCGCCAGGGCCAGCAGCTCGGGGCGCGGGTTGATGTCGGCTTGGCGCTCGCTGCCCAGCAGGCCCAGGCTCTGGGCGTGGACAAAGATGGTGGGGTTACCTGCGTTCATCAGCGTGACTTCGATCCGGCCCAGGCCGGGCACGCTGAGCCACTCCACGCGCTGGCCGGTCGGGAAAATCGCGCCGCCCACACCCCCTGCATCGCCCTCGTCCGAAGCGGGGTCGAGGAATTCGAGCCGGATTTCGGCTGCGGGAAAGGCCACCCCGTCCAGCACAAAGTCGCCGTCCTCTTGCACCTCGCCGCCGCGCATGGGGACGTGGGCCACGATCTGGCGCTGGATGTTGGCCTGCCAAATCCGCACCGTCGCCCAGCCATCAGCCGGGGCCTGCGGCACCAGTCCGGCGCTGATCGCCATCGGGCCGACGGCGGCGCTCAGGTTGCCGCAGTTGCCGCTCCAGTCGATCACTGGCTGACCGACGGCGACCGCGCCAAACCAGTAATCCACATCGCAACCGGGCCGCGTCGAGGGGGCCAGGATCACCACCTTGCTGGTGCTGGACGTGGCCCCGCCCAGCCCGTCGATCTGCTGGCCGTAGGGATCGGGGCTGCCGATGACGCGCAGCAAGAGGGCGTCGCGCACCGCCGGGTCAGCGGGCAAGTCCTGGGCGAGGAAGAACACGCCCTTGCTGGTGCCGCCGCGCATGACGACGGCGGGGAGGCGGCGGCTAGGCGTCATAGCCCACTGCTTGCAAGCGCGCCTCGGCGGCTGGCCCCAGATACCAGCGGATACAACTGAAGAAAGCAGGCCAGGGCTGCTCTGGGTCGGAGGGGAACATTTCCTCGGCTAATTCAGCACTCACTTCTTCCAAGGTTTTGCCTTGGGCTTGTCGGATGAGCAATTGATCGCGCAACCAGTCGATGACGCCTTTTCTGAGCGTGTCCAGCCGCAGTGCCCGAGGTTTCAGCGCGACATTATCGGTTAGCCTGAGTTCGGTTAATGAGGCTTGTACCTGCTTCTGAAGATGCGGTGGACAAAGCAGACTGACTTTCATGCCGCCATCTTCGGTAAAGGCAAAAATAGGGGGCCAAGATGGGATGTCGGTCAGCGGGTTCAAAATTACCCCAGTCAGATTTTTATGCCCCTTGGGTTCGTCGCATGAATAATCGTTTTTGGTAAATCGACCGGGATCGCCGATGTCCCTGACATTGCCCCCAGAGCAGACCCCGAGCAAGTTTTGCCAATTCAGGTCATGATTGGGTGGCGGGTGAGGAGGTCGTTTTTTAGGGTGAAAATGTTCGACCCGAAAATCATCCAGACCCTGGCCCCCATATTGGGCCAAGTCGATTTCACAATAAGCACACAATCCACGTTGATCCCGGATCAATGTTGCTTTGATTTCTGGATGGGCCCCTGGGTTGTTGCCCTTGAATTGCTCCCAGGTGCTGTCCGCATTCGCAGTGAGTTCAACATAAGCCTCCAAGATGGGGGGGCTATTCGGCGATTTTTTGATCTTCTTCATAAGCCTAGGCGCTGACGTCGGTATTGACGCATCCGAATGTCCATCTCTGCCCGAATCAACGCTGGTTCATGCTCATGTCCCCAGGCCGAGAGTTTGGTTTTTAGGGCCTCGGCTTCGGGGCTGTCCCAGTGGTCATTTTGAATCAAAGTGAGGTATTTATGTAGGTCTTGAACTATGGTCAAATTTTCGGGGCGTGGATCAACCCCCAGAATATCTTTGAGTAACTGTTGTGACTCGGCCCCTTCAGAAAAAGCAAAACCATCTAAAACCTCGACTCTGGCATGAGCGGTCTGCGGCTGGATCATGTTTCGCTGTGCTTGCTCTGAAGGCAGAGTCATCCACCTCAATGCCCGTATGCACTCGGGCTTGACCGTGGTCAAAACTTGCGGGCTGTGCGTGGTCACGATGAACTGGATGTTTTCAAAGGCATTTTGCAACTGGGTCAGCACCAGTTGTTGCCACCGAGGATGCAGGTGCATGTCCACTTCATCGATCAGCACGATGCCTGGAGTTTTTTGAGCGGCTTCTTGCCCAAGATGGGGATTGAGTTTGATGCAGCGATGGGCAATATCCCCTACCATCGCCAATATACTCCGTATGCCATCGCTCAAAAAATCGACGGACATCGCCCCATGTTTTGGGTGATTTAAAATTAAAGTTTTGCCTTTGTCAATACTATACTCCAGAGTCATCCATTCAGTGGCTGATTTTAAAAAATGATCGATCACACCCTGAACTACCCGAATTCGATCCAAAGCCATGCTCTGATCTTGCACCGAAACATGCTGTTGGACTTGCATATTCGTGTAGCTAGTCCATGCCCAAATAAACCATTCTCGGAAGTGTTTATAGGATGAGGCTGGATCCATGCAATGATGGTAGGCAAAAGTACGAATCTTGAAATCCTGATTTTCGCTGTCGTCTTTCTCCCCTTTTTTTGTCTTTGTTAGGTTTTTTTGAGCCCACAAGCGCCCCGTGCCGTAATAGCCAAATATTGGAAGCGTGGTACCGTGGAACTTTGGTTGACGGATTTTTTCTTGGAGGCTTGAAGCCCAGATCTTCATCTCTTTGACTTTATCGTCATCGATCGTCCATGTTTTTTGGCGTTCGCTCAGTCGGGATCGGCACCAAGTTTCGGTCTTGTTTGTACCCCAATCACCTTCTGCCGTTATCTTGACGGGCAGTTGACGTACCATCCCTCCAAATTCTGTTTTAATTCCTCGCGCATCGTCAATGGTGATTCCGTTGGCCGGATCATTGGCAATGCCTGATTGAGCCAAGTCAAAACTGTTGATGAATGGCCAAAGTGCCACACGAATGGCATCGAGTATTGATGTTTTGCCAACTCCATTTTCAGCTACTAGCACTGTCATTTTTGGATGAAGCTGAATTATAATATCTTCAAAGCAACGATAGTTGTACAGCTGGATAGATTGAAGCTTCATCAGATGGCTTTCGATATTTTGGGCGTATATTAAATGCCCCAGTTCGGGGAAGTGCCTGGGAAACGGCTCGCTTCAGTCATATCAGCTGCGGCGGTGATCCAAATCAGGCCGGTGCCACGGGTCGATATGCACCAGCAGGTTCAGCACGCGGTGCCGCTGCATGACGCGCTGGCGGGCATCAACGGCGATGTCGTGACCGGCTTCGACGGTGAGCTTGCCGTCCACCTCCAAGTGCACGTCAGCGACGATCATGTCGCCCATCTTGCGGGTGCGGATGTCGTGAACACCATGCACGCCGGGGGTTTCTTGCAGGGTCAGGCGGATGGCGGCGGTTTCTTCGTCGTCGGCGGCGCGATCCATCAGGTCGTGCAGCGCGTCCCAGCCAAATTCCCAGCCCATCTTGCCGACCATGAAGCCAACGATGGCGGCGGCAATCGGATCCAGCAGCGGGTAGCCCGCCAGATTGCCGATGATGCCCAAGCCCACCACCAGCGATGAGGCCGCGTCCGAGCGCGCGTGCCACGCATTGGCCACCAGCATGCTGGATTTGACGCGCTTGGCCACGGCCAGCATGTAGCGAAACAGCAGCTCCTTGGTCAACAACGCGCCGCCCGCCACCCACAAGGCGACGATGTGGACTTGCGGGATGCTTTCGGGGTGCTCAATCTTCATCAGCGCCGACCACAACATGCCCACGCCAACCGCCAGCAGCAGCGCGCCCAACACCAGCGAGGCTGCGTTCTCGTAGCGGTGGTGGCCGTAGGGATGGTCGTCGTCGGCGTCTTTTTGGCTGTGGTGGTTGGCGATCAGCACCACAAAGTCAGCGACCAAGTCGGACAGCGAGTGGATACCGTCGGCAATCAAACCCTGCGACTTGGCCAGCACGCCGACCACGATCTGCACCACGGTCAGCCCCAAGTTGACGGCCACGCTGACCCAGGTGCTGCGCGAGGCGGCGGCAGCGCGCTCGGCGGGGGTGTACTGGTTGTGTTCATCCAGATCGTCGTCAACAGGGGCAGGTAAATTCATAAGGCGCAAGTCAAAGAGGCAGTGGAGGCGCACCCAGGCGCTACGTCACAAGGATACGAGAATTGCCTGAGCGCCTGATGAACGCAGCTATACCGCCGGCAGCAGCGGCTCCACGTGCCGCGCCAAGCTGGCGGGCGTGTCGGTCGGGGCAAAGCGGCGCACAACGCGGCCTTCGGGGTCGATCAAAAACTTCGTGAAATTCCACTTGATGGCCTCGGTACCTAACAGGCCCGGCGCTTCTTTTTTGAGCCACTGGTACAGCGGATGCGCGCCCGCGCCGTTGACCTCGACCTTGGCGAACAGCGGAAAGCTGACCTCGTAGTTCAGGGTGCAAAACTGCGCGATCTCAGCAGCGTCGCCCGGCTCTTGGTGGCCGAACTGGTCGCACGGAAAGCCCAGCACCGTCAGGCCGCGATTTTGGTACTGGCGGTACAGCGCCTCCAGCCCGGCGTACTGCGGCGTAAAACCGCAGCGGCTGGCGACGTTGACAACCAGCAGCACCCGCCCGGCAAAGTCCGCGAGCGTGACCGTGCGCCCATCCAAGGTGGTGAGGGGCAAAACGAAAGGCGCAGCGGCGATGGGCGACATGGGCGAGTTCCTGGTGAAGTCAAAGCGACGCGCCCAATCTACCTGAGATCAGCGCCCGCGCGCCCAACTGCTGCTGTTACAGCTTGTTCGCCAGCGTCAAATAGCCCACGCCTGCGCCGAAACGGTCTTTGTAATTGGCGCGCACCAGCGGGTCGAGGGTGTTTTTGACCTTGTCGTGCAGCGGTGCTTCCCAGTCGCCGGGGTGCTGGAAGTTGCTCATGATGTACGTCCAGCCATTCAGATCGTCCACGGCTTGCAGGCCGGTCGATTCAGCGCCTGACGGGCACGACAGCAGGCGCGTCAGCGTTTGCGTATCGACGTGGTAAGCCCACAAAAAGTTGTTGACGTGGCGGCCCGAGTCTTCGCCGATGAACAGCGTGCGCAGCTTTTCTGAGAACTTGATGTTGTCCGGGTTGGCGATGCGGTCGGCGTGCGACAGGTTGCCCAGCGCGTCGGGCGTGTCCAAGTCTTGGCCGACCAACGCGGGCGGCGCGGCCATGTCCACCGGCACCCAGTCGCTGGCGATGGCTGCGCCACTGTGGTCTTGTTGCCCGCCTTTCAGGTTCAGCGCGTACACCGCGCCGGACTTGGGGCCTTGCACCTTGATGTCGGTGCTGCCGTCCACCATCGAGGCTTGGATGTAGCTCATGGCCGAGTACGCCACCTTGTCGCGCACGTTGACGGTGGTGCCCTCCATCTTGGTGAAGCCCAAGCTGGCCCCGACCAGCGCGGCGTAGCGGTGGGTTTCCAGGAAGGCGGCGGCTTGCTCCATGCCGGGGCGCAGCTTGATCCAGTTGTCTTTGCCGCTGTAGCGAATCCGGGTGTAGCTCGCATCCTTGGGATCGGCGGTCTTCACGTCCATGATGTCGTGGGGCTTGAGCGTGTTGGCCAGTTTTTCGATGTCGGCGCTGGTGGCGTGGCCCAGTTTGATCCAGCTTAAGCTGGCGCTGCCGGGGCCCACGCCCGAGGTCTGGTGCCACTTGGCCGCGTACAGCGTGCCCGCCGACAACTGCGTGGCCTTGTCAGCGATGAACAAGAACAGGCCGCCGTTGGTGGCATCGTCGCCCATCAGCACGGTGCGCTGGTCGGGCATGACTTGCACCAGTTCGTGCGAGATGCGGCCCAAGCAGTAATGCTTGGCAATGCTGCCAGTGCCGTCCGCGTTCACGGTGACTTCCGGCAGATGGCCGTAGTGGTACGGATTGGCGATGCCTTCCGCGCCGAACAGGTGGCGGCTGTAGGCCTTCATGCGCTTGTCGCCGGGCTCGAAGGCATCGGGCTCGTACTCTTCGCTGGACAAATGCGTGTTCCACGGCGACAGGCTGGCCCCGCAAGTGATCCACAAGCCATTGACCGACGAGGTGTCCACGTTGTGGTACTTGACCAGCTTGAGCGCGCCGGTTTGCGGGTTTTGATCCAGCGTCAACACCGCGATGGGCGAAGGCAGCAAGCCATAGGCCGGGGCGTGGCCCAAGTCGCGGGTGGTGTATTCAAACTGCACCACGGCAAACACCGCTTTGCCTTGCACGCCGCTCACTTTGGGGTGCGGCAGTTGCAGCAGCGACATGCCATCCGGGCAGTCGGAGAAGAACTGGCGCTCTTGCCCCGGCAGCGAGGTGTCGATGATGGGGCGATTCAAGATGTTGTAGTAGCCGCCCGCCAGCGTGGTGCCGCCGTTGCCGTCGGGCACGGCATCGCCCGTCATGAAAAAGGGCTGGTACGCCAGCGGATAACTTTGCACGCTGCCATCCGCCACACGCACTTGCAAGCTGGAAGCCACGCTGGTGCGGGCCATCGCGGCGGGGTCAGCCAACGACGGCGCATCCATGCCCACAAAGCGGTAGTTCACGCCAGAAGGCAGCGCGGCGGCGGTGCTGGCGCAAGCACTGAGCAAGGCACTGCCGCCACCCACACTCAGGGGCAACAGCGGAACACCGGCCAACAGTTTCAGCGCATGGCGGCGAGTGGCAAGAAGAGATGACATGGGGAACGCTCCGGTTCAGGGTCGGGGAAGAAGTGAATTTTGGCGAGCGCGAATGTCATGCGCATGACACACCCAGCCGCTAGAGCGCGCAGCGGCACGCCCACTGTCAGCGCATCAAGGGTGCGGATGTGGTGCCTTGACCGCACTGCGCTGCACCAGCTGCTCGGCCAGCGCGGTGTCGGGCACCAAGGCGGTGATGTGCAGCTCGCCGCGCAGCAGCTGGGCTTCTTCATCACTGGCAGCGTGGGCGACGATGTGCACACCGGGGTTGAGCTCGCGGGCCGTGCCCACCATGGCTCGGGTCAACAGGCTGTCTGGCATGGTGATGGTCAACACGGCAGCGCGGGCAATGTGCGCTTGGATCAGCGTGGCCGGGTCGCTGGGGTCACCGGTCACGGCAGGGGTGCCTGCGGCGCGCAGGGCTTCTACCGCGTCGCGGTTGTCGTCCACCACCACGAAGGCGCGTTGCTGGGCGCGCAGCTGGGCGGCGACTTGCTGGCCGATGGGGCCGTAGCCCACCAACACCACCAAATCGTGCAGCCGCGTGGTGTCCATGCCGTCTGGCAGTTGGCTGAGTGGGTCGTCACGCGCATCGAGTCTGCGCGCCAAGGCCGAGTGGCGGCGCGCCCACGCCAAGAGCGGCGCAATGGCGGCAAACAAGGCCGAGTTCAAGGCAATCGACACCATCGCCGCAGCCAACACCAAACTTTGCCCTTGGGCACTCAACAGCCCTTGCGACACACCCAAATTGGCCAAGATGAAAGAGAACTCGCCAATCTGCGCCAAGCCCACGCCCACGGTCAGCGCGGTGTTGAGCGGGTAGCGCCACAGCAGCACCAAGGCCACAGCGGCCAGCGTCTTGCCCAGTACGATCACGCCCACTGTGATGGCCAACTTGACCGGTGCCAGCCACAGCACCGCCGGGTCAAACAGCATGCCCACCGAGACAAAGAACAGCACAGCAAAAGCATCGCGCAGCGGCAGCGACTCGTCGGCGGCGCGGTGGCTAAACTCGGACTCTTGCATCATCATCCCGGCGAAGAACGCGCCCAGAGCGAACGACACATCAAACAACAGCGCCGAGCCGTAGGCCACGCCCAAAGCAATGGCGATGATGCACAGGGTGAACAACTCACGCGAGCCGGTGCGCGCCACCCACCACAGCACCTTGGGCAGCAAGCGCCGCCCCACCAGCAGCATCAGCGCAATGAAGGCGCTGACCTTGGCCAGCGTGACCAACACCGTCCAGCCCAGCGAGCTGCTTTGGACTGCGGCGTTTTTGGGATGCAGCAACTCGGCCATCAGCGGCAGCAATACCAGCACCAAGACCATCACCAAGTCTTCCACCACCAGCCAGCCTATGGCGATGCGGCCATTGATGCTGTTGAGCAAGCCGCGTGACTCCAGCAGCTTGAGCAGCACCACCGTGCTGGCCACCGACAAGCACAGGCCAAACACCAGCGCCGCGCCCCAGTCCCAGCCCCAAAACTGGGCCAAGCCACCGCCCAAGGCCACAGCCACCCCAATTTGGACAATGGCTCCCGGAATGGCAATGCGCCGCACCGACATCAAGTCGGCCATTGAGAAATGCAGGCCCACGCCAAACATGAGCAAGATCACGCCGATCTCGGCCAACTGGCTGGCCAAATGCATGTCGCCCACAAAGCCGGGCGTGGCCGGGCCGATCACCACCCCCGCCAGCAAGTAGCCCACCAACGGCGGCATGCGCAGCCGTGTCACCAAATAGCCAAACACCAGCGCCAAGCCAAAACCGGCGGCCAAGGTGGAAATAAGGCTGATGTCGTGGGGCATGGCGTGGGGGCGTGAGGCTGTCGGCAGAACGAAAAGGCGGCCAACTGCGTGGCCGCCTAGGGCCAGTCCATTCTAGGCAGCGCGCTCTTGCACCGCAGGCCTGCTCGGCCAAATCCACAGAGGCCAACGGCACTTGCGCCGCTGACCTTTCACTATGGGGAACTCAGTAGTCGCGGTGCGCTTTGGGCCACAACACCCACAGACGCAGCGGCTGCTTGAGGCGACCGGCCAATTCGCCCGCCTCAGCGCCCCAGCCCGCAAAATAGTCCGCCCGCACTGCGCCCGTGATGGCGCTGCCGGTGTCTTGGGCCATCACCAGTCGCTGCAAATCGACCAGCGGGCCACGTGAATCCATCCAGACTGGCGTGCCGTAGGGAATACTTTCTCGGTCTACCGCGATGGAGCGGCCTGGGGTCAGTTGCACGCCCTGGGCACCACGCGGGCCAAAAGCGGCATCGACTGCTGACAGCGGCTCTTCTTGGAAAAACACCACACGCGGGTTGCTCCACAGCAGCTCTTGCGTGCGCTGCGGGTTTTGCACCAGCCAAGTCTTGATGCCGGGCCACGAGGCGTCTTGCACTTCATTGCGATCGAGCAACCAGCGGCCCACGCTTTGGTAAGCCTGCCCGTTGGTTCCGGCGTAGGCCATCCGCACAATGCGCACCGAGCCATCAGACTCGGTCATACGGATGCGGCCCGTGCCTTGAATTTGCATGATCAGCACTTCAATCGGGTCGGCCAGCCAAGCGATTTCTCGGCCACGCAGCGCGGCACGCGCTTCGGGCAAGGTGTCGATTTCTTTGCGGGTGAACCACGGGCGGCGGGTTTTGAGATCGGCGGGCATGCGGTACAGCGGCACGTTAAAGCCAGGGCGCTGCACGCGCGAGGCGTTGAACAGCGGCTCAAAGTAGCCGGTGAGCAGGCCGTCGGGCGGGCCGCTCAAGGGCTCCACGCGGTACGGCTGCAAACGGGCGCGCAACCAGCCGCGCTGCTCTTCAGCCGAGGCCAAGCTCAGGCGGCGCACCTCGTCGCACAAATGGGCGTGTGCCGGGTTGGGGCGCTCGCAGCTTTTGATCCAGGCATTCCAAGCTTCATTGAGCGAGTCGCCACGCAAGCCCGGCAACTCAGCCCAGCGCACCGGCACCCAGCGGCTTTTGGCTTGAATCATGACGGGCGGCAGCACGCCGGTGTCATCGCTCATCAAGAACTCGTCCAAGCCAAACAGACTGCCATCGGGGTTCGAGGGCGCAGCCACACCCGGAACCGGCGGCGCGGGCGGGTGGCTGGCGCAACCGGCCAAGATTCCTACAATCACTGCCAAGCCAATCTGGCACAGGAGTCGATGCATGGGTTTCATTTTGCTTGAGGCGCTGGGCGCACTGTTGTTGCTGGTGTTGATCGTGTGGTGGACGATGTTTGCCGGTCGGCCGCGTGGTGAACTTCCCACTCCGGCAGAGCCCGCTGCCCCTGCGCCGGAGTCTGCGCCTTCAGCGCAGCAAGTTGGCAAGCTCAACGGCTGACTTGACCTCCATCTTGTCGAAAACCCGGGCGCGGTGCACTTCCACCGTGCGCACGCTGATGTTGAGCTGATCGGCAATCAGCTTGTTGGGCAAGCCCTCCACCACCAGCCGCATCACGTCGCGCTCGCGCTCAGTCAACTCATTCAAGCGGGTTTGCAAACGGTGCTTTTGACTGCGCGCAGCCAGCACTTGCGCCGACTGGGCCAAGGCTTGCTCCACACGATCGACCAGCGCGTTGTCAGAGAACGGTTTTTCGCAGAAGTCGAACGCGCCGCGCTTGACGGTGGCCACGGCGGTGGGCACATCAGCGTGGCCGGTCAGGAAAATCACGGGCAGCAGCTCGGTCAGGCCGCGCTCCATCAGGCGCTCAAACAGAGCCAAGCCGCTCATGCCGGGCATGCGCACATCCAGCAGCAAACAGGCGGGCTGCGTCCCTAAATGGTTGGCGGGGTTGGTGCTGAAACTGTCGAAAGCGTCGCCGCTGTCGAACACCTCGCTCAACAAGCGACGCGAGCGCAGCAGCCACGCCAGTGCTTCGCGCACGCTGGCATCGTCGTCGACGATGAATACGGTAGCGTTTTGAACGGGCTGCATCGGCTCATTCTAGCGAGGGCGAGGCGGGGTGAATCATTCCACGCACCTGCGCAGGCAAGGTGAAGCGAAACACTGTGCCCTGCGGCAAATTGGGCTCGAAATAGAGGTGTCCGCCATGCTGCTCGACCACGGTGCGGCACAAACTCAGGCCCAGCCCCATGCCTTCGGTTTTCGTGGTGTAAAACGGTGTGAACAGTTGGCGTGCCACCGCTTCAGGTATGCCAAGGCCGCAGTCCAGCACGGCAAATTCGATCCAGCGGTTGCCCGCGCCATTCGGGGCACGGCGCACGCGCAACACTAACTCGCGCTGGCTCACGCCCGGCTGATCCATGGCTTGCATCGCGTTGCGCGCCAAGTTCAGCAGCACTTGCTCAACCATCGTGCGGTCGCAAAACACGTCGGGCAGATGCGCTTCAATCTGGAGCTGCACTTGCACGCGCAGTTTGCGCGCCTGCAAGTTGACCAGCGGCAAGATAGCGTCCAGCAGCGCCTGCACCGGCAAAGCTTCGCGCACTTGCTCGCGGCGGCGCACAAAGTCGTGCACGCTTTTGATGACTTTGCCCGCACGCCCCGCTTGCGCCGCAATGCGCCCCAGCGCCATGCGCACGTCGTCAAGCGTGTCGGCATCTGGCGGGTGGGCGGCGATGGATGCGGGCTCCAGCAAATTGAGCGAGCCGGTGGCGTAGCTGGCAATGGCGGCCAGCGGCTGGTTCAGCTCGTGGCTGAGCAGCGAAGCCATCTCGCCCACGGTGGCCAAGCGGGCGGTGGCTTGCAGGCGCTCTTGGCTGGCGCGCGAGAGCTCTTCTACCCGGCGCTGTTCGCTGATGTCCAAAAAGGCGCTCATCCAGCCGGTTTGCTTGCCCAGCGCGTTGATCAGCGGCGCTTCAATGATCAGCACCGGAAAGCGCACGCCGTCTTTGCGCATGAACACCGACTCAAACCCCTCGCGCGGTGGTGCGTTGCCCGCCAGCCGAATCGCTTGGCGCTGCTGGTACTCGTCCACCAACTCGGGCGGCCAGTAGGGCGCGGGCGTGCCGTGGCCGAGCAGTTCTTGCGCCGTCAGCCCGACCATCTCGCAAAACGCCGGGTTGACATAGGTGATGCGGCCTTGCAAGTCACGCGCGCGCAAGCCCGTGACCAGTGAGTCTTCCATCGCTTTGCGAAAGGCCAGCGCGTCGGCCAAAGCGTGTTCGGCTTCAAGGCGGCGGCGCATGTCTTGGGCCAGCAAAATCAACACCAGCACCAGCGCAATCGACATCGCGGTGACCAGCGCGGTCAGCACGTTCGGAAACAAATCGGGCGAGCCACGCCAGCCGTCCATGCGCAGCACCAAGGTGTTGCCGGGCAAGTCCAGCAACTGCTGGGCGGTGAAGACGCGGGTGCCACGCCGCACCGAGCCGTACAACGCCAGCCGCGTGCCATCGGCCTCGGTGAAAGACACGTCTTGGTTGCGGGTGTAGGCCGGGCTGATCAGCTCGACCAAGATGTCATGCAGCGCGTAGGTGGCGACGGCGTAGCCCTGCAAGCGCCCCGCTTCGACCAGTGGCAGGCACAGCTCCATCACCTCCAGCCCCAGACCGTCGCTCAGGGGCACAAAGTAGCTGATCGAATAGCCGGGGCCGTTGAACTTGCGGGCTGTGGCGCAGGCTTGCAGCGCATCAGGGCGCGGGCTGTCGTCGCGCAGCAGGTGGGGCGCGATGTCGTGCGTGCCGGGCCCGGTGGTTTCGCCCAAGGGGTCGCGCAGGGGGTCGTGCGCCAGCCGCGTGAACACCGGGGGCCGATACGGCGAGTCGGCCTGCGCGAGCAAGCGGTTTTGCGCATCGCGCCACTCCAGCCGCAGCCATTCGCGGTGCTCGTGCAGCAGCGTGGCGGCATCTACCGCCCAACTGCCGGGCGTGGGCGTGCCCGCGTGCAGCGATTGCAGCCCTTGCACGTTGCGCGTCAGGCCGCTGCGCAAGTCGCTGACGGCGTTGGTGGCATCGCGGTCTAGCCCGTCTTGCACTTGGCTGACCTCGTAACGCCCGGCCAGCCAGACCAGCGTGACCAGCAGCCCGGCCACCAGCAGCACCAGCCACAACCACAGCGCGCCACGCCGGATCGACAACAGGTTTTCCAGCGTCAGCCGCAGCGCCGTGAGCCAAGCGCGCATCACAGCACGCGGTGTGACAGGGCGGGCAATTGCAGGCGGCAAGCGGCGACTTGGGCCGCGTCCACGTCGGCCAGCACCACAGCTTCGCCTTCGGGGCATTGGTTCAAGACGGTGCCCCAAGCGTCAATCACGATGCTTTGGCCCCAGGTGCGGCGGCCATTGTCGTGCGTGCCACCTTGGGCCGAGGCCAACACGCAAGCCAAGTTTTCAATGGCGCGGGCGCGCAGCAGCAGCTCCCAATGCGCCAGTCCAGTGGTGTAGGTGAAGGCGGCGGGCACCAGCAGCAAGTCCGCCCCTTGCGCGGCGTAGTGGCGGTACAGCTCAGGAAAGCGCAGGTCGTAGCACACCGACAGCCCGATGCGCCAAGTGTGCCCATCGCGCGAGGGCAGTTCAAACAGCGAGGGCGCGCTGCCGGGGCGCAGGGCGCGGGCCTCGTCATAGCGCTCGCGGCCATTGTCAAAGCAAAACAGATGCATCTTGTCGTAGCGGGCGCGGCACTGGCCTTGCGGGTCAAACACCAGCACGCTGTTGTAGACGCGCTCGCCGGGCGTGCCCGCCGCCAAGGCATCGCCAGTGCTGAGCGGTAGTGTGCCGCCCACAATCCACAACCCCAGTTCACGCGCCGCATCGGCCAAAAACTGCTGGATCGGGCCGTGGCCGTAGGGCTCTTGGATCGCCAATTTGTCAGTGTCGCGCTGGCCCAGCAGGCAAAAGTACTCGGGCAGCACCGCCAGTTCAGCGCCTTGCGCGGCGGCTTGGCGCAGCAAGGCGTGGGCGTGGGCGAGGTTGGCCTCCACGCTGGGGCCGGAGATCATTTGCAGGGCGGCAACTTTCATGGGGCAGTCCTTTCGGCAGAAGCTGGGGGCGCAATCACTTTGGTGATGTGCGGGTCGGCCCAAGGGCCATTGATTTCAAAAACCTGGGTGGTGGCTTGCATCAGCGGGCGGCGCAAAAACAGTTGCGCCAGCATCGTGCCCAAGCCCACAGCGGGGTTGACGACTGTCGCCACCAGCGAGGCCGTGCCCGCGTTGATCTCGGGCACCACCACCACGCGCAGGTGTTGCGTTTCATGGGCGATGTCGGCTTGCCCCTCCATCAGCACGGCGGCGTTCACGCCTTGCATTTGCAGGTTGTGCGTGCTGGCCACGCCTTGGGCAATGCTCACGTCGCCGCGCACCAAGTCAAACGAGAACCCGGCGCTGAACACGTCGCGAAAATCCAGCGTCAGCCGCCGAGGCAAGGCTTGCAGGCTCAACACGCCCAGCAGCTTGGCCAAACCGGGGTCGGCTTTGAGGAACTGGCCGGTCGCCACATCGACGTGGACTTGTCCGCCCAGCGAAGGCACGTCCGGCGACAGCGGCGACCCCACCCAGGTGACCTCCCCGGTGATCTGGCCTTGGCCTCGGCGCACCACGTCTTTCATGCCCATGCGCGTCAGCAACGCCCCGGCATCGTGGATGTCGAGCTTGAAGTCCATCACCGTGCGGCGCGGGTTGGGGGCGCTGCGGGCCGTGCCTGCGGGGGCGGCCCAGCGGCCTGTGGCGGTCAACTGCGCTTCGGGCGACGAGATGTTGAACTTGCTCAGCCGCCATTCGCGCACGCCACCGCCGGAGTTGCTGGCTTCGACTTCAACCCGGCCTAACTTTTTGCCGCGCAGCTCAAAGTCGTCGACCACGATGTCGAGGGCGGGAATGGCAGCGGGCTGCTGGTCGAGCAGGTCTTCCACCTCGGCGGCGGCGCTGGGTTCGAGCCGCAATCGCGCCAGCCGGGCATAGACCCGCCCGGCGTTGTTGCCCACGGGCTGGCTGTAATCCACATAGCCGTTGAGCTGGTCGGCTTGGATGTTAGCGCGCCAGTTCAAGCCGTCGCGGGTGCCGCCCATCAGCACATGCTGGAGCTGGCGGCCACCCGCGATCAACTCATCAGTGCGCACGGCGAAGGTGGAAGGCAAGTAACTTTGCGCCGCAACCGCCGCGCCGGTCGCCGTGTGACGGGCTGGGATGTGGCTGGTGAGTTGGTTCACCACTTCGTCCCACGCATCGGCATTCAGCAAAGGTTGACGGACGTTGGCGGCCACGCCGCGCTCGGGCAGCGACACCGATTCGTCCACGCCCAAGCCGACGGCGATGCTGCCGCGCAGCACGCGCGGCTCGGCCCCGCTCAAGTCACGCACATACATCACACGCCCCAGGCTGCCCAGCTCGACTTGCAAGCGCTCGTGCAGCGGCGGTTCGGCCCCGTTGGGCAAGGTGGCCAGCGACTCGGGCAGCAAGGCGTTGTCAAAGTGCAGTGGCAGCACGCTGTTGGCGGTTTTGGTCAGCGGGGCGGGCAGGTTCAGCGCCACACCTTGCAGGTTGCTGTTCACCGTCAACTCAGCCACGCCGCGCCGAAAACCCAGCACCGCGCTGTAAGCCGCCCCGCCGCTGGCGTACTGCGCCAGCAGCGCGGGCAAGCCCAGCTCGGGCGCTTGTCGCAGGCCGTCGGCGGTGAACTGGCCTTGCGCCCGCACCAACACCGAGGGCGTGCCGGGGCTGACCGGGCCGCCGCGCATGCCGCCTTCCAGATGCACCTCGCCGCCCATCATTTGCGCTTGCGTGCCCGTCAAGCCAAAGCCCGATTCGGTGAACGTCACCACCCCGCGTGATTGCGCCAGCAGCGGAGCCGCCGGGGTGATGCGAATGTCATTGCCCATCAACTGCACGCTGCCTTGCACCTTGGAAGTGTTGATGTCGTGCAGCGGCAGGTTCAGCCCGAGGCGGTAGCTGGCATCGCCAGTCGCTGTCGCGGTGGTCAGCGCGCCACCAATCATCGCGCCCAGCGGCGACTGGTTGACCACGCCCAGCACTTGGGCCAGCGGGCCTTTGGCATCGACTTGCACGCGCACCGTGGTGTTGCTCATCAGATCGGGGATTTGCGCGTCGGCGCGGCTGATCACCACACCGGGCACGCCTTGCAACTTGGCGCTGGCACCGGTGACTTTGAGGGTGGCGCGGTCAATCAGCAGCTCGCCGCTCAGATCGGTCAGCACCGGCCACGGCGGCTGGCCGGGGGGCTGGATGCTGGGCGGCACGTAGGCATAGGTGGCGTTGCGCACCTTGCCCGAAAACCGAAATTCGCCCTGAAACGGTGGCGCGTAGGGCACTTTGTACAAATCGCCTTTGAGTCGCACCGTCATGTCGCTGATTTGGCCTTTGCTGACCGCGTCGCGCAGGTAGTGGCGGGTGTCAGCGGGAATGGTCAGCGGCAGATAGCGGTAAACCCGTGCGCCGTCGCCACGGCTCAGGCGGCCTTGGGCGTCGATTTCGCCAGGAAAGCGCGAGCCACTGGCGGCGCGGGCGGGGTCGCTGGTGCGCCAACTGCCGCTGAGTTCGCCTTCGGTGTCGGCATTGGCAAAGCGGGTGCTGAACTTGGGCACCACGATGTTCTGGCCTTGGATTTGCCACTGCGCGTCCAGGCTCAGGCGGTCAAACAGCAAGTTGGGGTCTTCAAACACGCCGGGAAATTCCAACGCGCCGTGGGCGATGTTCAATTGCAGCTTGCCGCCGTCTTGGTTCAAGTTCACGTCCACCGTGGCACCGCGCACGCCCGGCGTGCCCAAAGGCGGATCAATGGGCGGCGGACTGTGGGCGGGCAGCGGCGGCGCGGGTTGCGAAGCCACGGCCAAACCACTGACACGTGCGCTCAACTCGTAACGCTGCGGTGCTTGCACTGGGCCTTGCCAGCGCGCTTGCAGCTTTTCGACCAAGCCTTGCACCGGGTGATCGACCAGCAAGCTGTGGGTGGTGCTGCCCAGTGGCAAGCTGCTGGCGATTTGCGCCAGCGCGGCCAAGTCCAGTTTGTCGGCCAGCAACTCGCCGCGAGCGGGTGCGCCCGCTGCGCCGGGCGTGGTGGTCAGCGCCACGTTGCCGCCCGGCCAGCGCAAGCCTGCCGGGGTTTGGAATTGCAGGCGCTCGGTTTGCAGCGCCAAGCCATCGCCTTGCTCCTGCCCGCTGATGCGCCCGGTCAGCGACTTCAAACCCAGCGGATTCAACCCCGGCCCCAGCGTGGCGGTGACTTGGGTGAGCGCCACATCCAGCACGCCGCCCGTGAAGTCTCCCCGCTTGATATCGACCCACGCCCGCAGCGCACCGCGCCCGGCGCTCAAATTCACCCCGGTGCCCAAGTTGACGTAGCGGCGCAGCGCCGACACATCGACCTGCGCCAAGTCGGCAAAGAGCTGGCCGCTCCAATCGTCAAAGCGCCCGGCGTGGCCTGACAGCAGCGGCCTGCGAAACTGCCCTTGCACCTGAAACCGCTGACCCCAACCGGGCGGCGGCGTGGCATCCAGGCGCATCTCATGGCGGCGCAGGCGGTTGCGCAGCACCACATCGACTTGGCTCAGCTCCAGCGGCGCGGGCGGCGCGCTGGCGTTGGGGCGACGCAGCTCGTCCACCCAGCGCACGGTGCCGCCCCGAATCACAAACTCGCGCTGCGCAAAAAACCAGTCTGCCGCCGCCGAGTCGCCGCCCGACTCCGCCGCTGAAAAATCCAGCCCCGCCACCAGCAGCTTGCCCTTGGCGGTACGGCGCACTTCCAGCAAAGGCTGGTCGATGTAGAGCTGCTCAAAACCACGCCGCAGCAGCGACGACACCGACAAGGCCACCAACACACGCGGCAAGCTCAGTGCGGTGTGGCCTTGCGCGTCAAGCAGTTGCACCTCGCTCAACTCCAGTGAGGGGATCCAACCATTGGACTGCGCGGTGATGTCGCCGACCCGCACCGGCACCCCCAGCGCTCGGCTGGACAAGGATTCGAGCTGCGGACGGAAATCTGCGATTCGCGGCACAATCCAAAAATGGAGCGCCCCCCCCACCGCCCCAAAGACCAGCAGCACTGCCAGCAAAAATCGCAGCAGCCATCGCATCGCCCAAGCTGAGGCTCGTAGCAAACGTGAGGGGTGTGCAGTCGGTTCGTTCATTGGTGACTTGGAAGTGGCAGGAATTATGACCCGCTGTGCTGGCGAAGGTTCGACGCAAAACACCACCGCAATCAGCGGCCCTCAGGCCGAAGAGTCGCGGTTTTTTCAGCGCATTGCCCGCCGTTACGCGGCGCAATTGTCGCTACTGCCCCCCGGCCCACCCACTCACGCCACGCTGGCCCCGGCTTATGCCGCATTGCGCGCCACTGGCGCGGACACCAGCGCAGCGCTGCGCATGTTGCGCCAATTGGTGTTGCACCGGCTGATCGCGCTGGACTGTGAGCAGCACGCTTCGCTGGCGGTGGTCACTCAAGGCGTGACCGAGCTGGCCGAATTTGCCCTCGACGTGGCCTGCACCGCCGCCTTTGCCGAGCTTGATGCCCGCCACGGCGCACCGCAAACCGCCAGCGGCCAGCGCGCCCAACTGTGGGTGATCGGCATGGGCAAGCTGGGCGCACGCGAACTCAACGTCTCTAGCGACATCGACCTGATCTACGTCTACGACGAAGACGGCGACACCACCGGCAACGCCGAAGGCCGGGGCCGCATCAGCAACCACGACTACTTTGCCCGCGCCGTGCGCCAGATCTACACCTTGATCGGCGACACCACCGAACACGGCTTCGTGTTCCGGGTGGATTTGGCGCTGCGCCCCAACGGCAACTCCGGCCCGCCCGCCGTCTCGCTGGCGGCGCTGGAGGAGTACTTCCAAGTCCAAGGCCGCGAGTGGGAACGCTTTGCCTGGCTCAAGAGCCGGGTGATTGCGCCGCGCAACGCCATTGACAGCGGCTCGGCGCAGTTGCTCAGGCCGACTGTGCTGCCATTCGTGTTCCGCCGCTACTTGGACTACAACGTGTTTGCCGCGCTGCGCACGCTGCACCGGCAAATCCGCGAACACGCCGCCCGGCGCAGCGCCGGACACCCCGAGCGCGCCAACGACGTGAAGCTGTCACGCGGCGGCATCCGCGAAATTGAATTCACCGTGCAACTGCTGCAAGTGGTGCGCGGCGGCCAGTTTCCTGAGCTGCGTACCCGCCCCACGCTTGATGCCTTGCAGCGCCTGACCCGCGCCAACCTGATGCCGCAAGCCACCGCCGACGCGCTGGCCGCCGCCTACCTGTTTTTGCGCCGGGTCGAACACCGCATTCAGTACCTGGACGACCAACAAACCCACATCCTGCCCACCGCCGACGCCGACTTGGCGTGGATTGCCCGCACGATGGGCTTGGCCGACTGCTGCCAGTTCTTGACCGAGCTGGACACGCACCGCGAACTGGTGGCGCAAGAATTCGACAAGCTGCTGGGCGAAGGCCGCCCGTGCAAAAGCTGCAACGGAGCCAACCCCAAAAGCAACCCGCCCGACTTGGACGCGCTGCTGGCGCAACTGAGCGGCCCTTTCCACGACCGCCTGGCGCTGTGGCGCGAGCACCCCAAAGTGCAAGCCCTGCGCGACGAAGCCCGCGAACGCCTGCTGCGCCTGATGCAGCGCACCGCCCAATGGCTGCGCGATGGCCGGGTAGACGAAGAAGCCGCGCTGCGGCTGGCCGACTGGATCGAACCCCTGCTGCGCCGCGAAAGCTACTTGGCCATGCTGATTGAGCGCCCCTCCGTTCACGAGCGCCTGCTGCGCTTGCTGGGCACGGCGCGCTGGCCTGCGCGCTACTTGCTGCGCCACCCCGGCGTGATCGACGAACTGGCCAGCCCCGCCCTGCTGCAAGAACGCTTCGACGCCGCCAGCTTTGAACGCGAACTGCACGCACGCCGCGCCGCGCTGGCCAGCACCAACGAAGACGACGAAGAAAACCTGCTGAATCTGTTGCGCCGCGCCCACCACGCCGAAGTGTTTCGCACCCTGGCGCGTGACGTGGAAAACGTGCTCACCGTCGAACAAGTCTCTGACGACCTGAGCGCGATGGCCGACGTGGTGCTGCGCGTCACCGCCCAATGGTGCTGGGAGCGGCTGCGCAACCGCCACCGCAGCGAGCCGCAATTTGCCATCATCGGCTACGGCAAATTGGGCGGCAAAGAGCTGAGTTACGGCAGCGACCTCGACATCGTCTTCGTCTACGAAGACAGCGACGAGCGCGCCGCCGAAGGCTACGCCGCCTTGGTGCGCAAGCTGGTGAACTGGCTCACCGTCAAAACCAGCGAAGGCGACCTGTTCGAGATCGACACCGCGCTGCGGCCCAACGGCAACTCCGGCTTGCTCATCACCACCTTCCAGGCCTACGCCGACTACCAGCAGCAGCGCGGCAGCAACACCGCTTGGACGTGGGAACACCAAGCCATGACCCGCGCCCGCTTCGTGTTGGGCAGCGAGGCGCTGCGCCAACGCTTTGACGCGGTGCGCGCCGCCGTGATCAGCGCCCCACGCGATGCCGCCAGCCTGAAGGACGAAATCCGCACCATGCGCGAGCGCGTGCGCAGCGCCCACGCCGTGCCTGCCGGTCGTTTCGATGTCAAGCACAGCCCCGGCGGCATGGTCGATGCCGAATTTGCCGTGCAGTATTTGGTGCTGTCGCAATCCGCCGCCCACCCCGCGCTGGCCGACAACGTCGGCAACATCGCCCTGATGCAGCGTGCCGAGGTCGCTGGTCTGCTGCCGCAAGGCGTGGGACTGGCCGCCGCCGACGCCTACCGCGAACTGCGCCGCTTGCAACACCACGCCCGGCTGAACGAGGTCACGCCACAAGTCGATCCGGCCACCTGCGTTGCAGAGCAAGCGGTGGTGATGGCGCTGTGGCAGGCGGTTTTTCCTGCAACCTGAGCTGTTCGGTGCTCAGGCGTCGGGCCAGACCACCCAGTGGTTGTCAAAGGCCATAGGCCGGGGATAGGGCTGCGGCGTCTGCGGGGCGGCGCTGCCCAGCAGGGCTGAACGCCCGCTAGCCCACCACTGCCCATCGCCCCGCCCAGCCAGGGCGTAGGCCAGTTCCAGGGGAATCGTCTGTTGCCAGCGCCCTTGCGCATCAAAGCAGGCCAGTGCGTTGGCGCGGGGGCAACTGACGATGAATCCGCCCTGCGGGCCCGCGCAAATGTCCCCGCCGTAGCCCTGCATCGGCGGCTGCCCGGTAGCGGCCTGCAAACGCTGCCCGTCCCAGACCGCCAACACCGGGGCGCTGATCTGCCACTCGGCTGCGGGGTGCTCGGCTTGCAGCGCAATGCCCAAAGTGCGGCTTTGCGGCTGCCAAACCATGTGGCGGATGCTCAGGTCAGCGTCGTCCAAGCGCCATTGCCCCAGCAGTTGCCCGGTGGCTGAATCCAGCGCGACCAGCGACGGATCCATGCGCTGCTGGCCCCGTTGCTTGAGTCGCCCGGTTTCGGCCCGCGTCGGGATGCCGCCGTTGGCCACCATCAAGGTTCCCGCAGGCAGTTGATTCACAGGCGTGGGCAGCACCACGATCTGGTGCGGATCCAGCCCGTGGGTGGGCCAGACTTGCCGGGTTTCCAGTTGCGCCGGATCGCGCAGGCTGATCTGGCCTTGCCCTGTGCCTTGGTCGGTTTCGGTGGTCCACAGCCGCTGCCCATCGGCACTGACGGCAACATGGCCGTTAAAGCGCCAGTCCCCCGGCGTCCAGTACCACTGGGTCTGCCCGGTGGTGGGGTGCCAGCGCAGCAGCCAATCGCCCGGGCGGCGGGCCACGGCCAGCACGGTGCCGCCGGGCTCGGCCCACAGCCCGTGGGCGCGGGTGGGCACAGTCAGGGTCGGGCCGGGGCGCAAGGTGGTGCCGTCCAGCGCCCACAGCCCGATGTTTTGATCTTGTTCCTGCTGCCAAGT
>CALMOI010000251.1 GCA_937871735.1 uncultured Comamonadaceae bacterium | reverse complement strand
GGCGCTCAAAACCGCTCGTGCGGGGCCAAGTAGCGCCACTGGCCGGGCGGCAGGTTGCCCAGCATGATGCCGCCGATGCGCACGCGCTTCAGGCCGACCACCTTCAACCCGACCAGCTCGCACATGCGGCGAATTTGGCGCTTTTTGCCTTCGGTCAGCACAAAGCGCAGTTGCTCGGGGTTTTGCCAATCAACCCGCGCCGGGCGCAGCGCTTGGCCGTCCAAACTCAGGCCGTGGCGCAGTTTGGCCAGCAGCGCGGGCGGAAACACCGCGCTCACGTTGCTGGTGACCGGGTCGTTTTCATGGATGCTGCGCAGCGCGCCGGGGCGCTCGCTGTGGAAGGCGGCGGCCTCGCCGGTGCCAAAGTAGCTCACGCGCACCAAGTACTCTTTTTCCATCACCGAGTCTTCGCCGATCAGCTGGCGGGCGACGCGGCCATCTTGCGTCAGCACCAACAAGCCAGTGGAGTCGATGTCCAGCCGCCCCGCCGGGGCCAGTCCGCGCAACTGTGACGGGTTGAAAAAGTAGCGGGCGTTGTCGTCGCGCCAGCGGTTTTGCGGCTGCACCAGCGTCACAGCGGGCTCGTGGCCGTCTTCGGCTTGGCCGCTGACGTAGCCCATCGGCTTGTGCAGCAAGATGGTGACTTGCGTGGCTTGCTGGCCTTGGGCTTTTTTGTCCACCTCAATGCGGTCGGACGGCGTGACCTGCACGCCCATCTCGGCCACTTGGCCGTTGACTTTGACCCAGCCTTTGCCGATCCAGTCGTCGGCCTCGCGGCGCGAGCACAAGCCCATATCAGCCATGCGCTTGTTCAGGCGCACCGTGCCAGTGGGTGCGGGCGCACGCGCAAAAGTGGGGGCCGCACGCCCCGGCGCTGGTGTGGAAGGGGGCGGTGGAGCGGCGCGTTTGAAAGTGGTCATGAGTCAAGTGGGGGAAAGCAAGTGCCGATTATCCGGGGCAGGCTTGCTCAGCCGCCACACTCAAAACACACAAGTGCGCAAACCGCTCAAATCCAACACCCGCAGGCCGCCGTATTCGATGCGAATCAGCTCGCGGTCGGCCAAGGTGGCAAGGGCTTCGTTGACCCGCTGGCGCGACAAGCCGACCAAGTAAGCCAGCTCTTGCTGGGTGATGCGCAGCACATCGCCCACGCCGGGGTACAGCACCGGGTTGAACAGCGAAGCCAAATTGCGGGCGACGCGGATCTCGGGGTTGTTCATGCGGTCGATTTCGCGGGCGGCGACAAACTGGGCCAGCCGCTCATTGAGCTGGTTCATCACATAGCGGTTGAAGCTGATGGAGTGGTCGAGCAGCCAGTGAAAAGTGTCCAGCGGCAAGCCCACCACCACGCTGCTGCGCAGTGCTTGGATGTTGTAGCGGTAGACCTCGCGCTTCAAAGCCGTACCCTCGCCAAACCAGCCGCCGGGAGGCACACCGGCAAAGGTCATGGTTTGGCCGTCGGCGTTGTCGCTGCTCATTTTGAGCAGACCTGAAATCACGCCAAACCAATAGGCGATGGGCTGGCCCATGCGGCACACGTAGTCGCCGGGCGACACATCGCCGATGCGCAGCTCGTCCATCGCACGGTGGCGCTCAGGCCGATTGAGCAAGGCGAGCCAGGGAATACTGTCCAACTCATCGGCGTGCACGGGCCGACGGTGGTGATGCAGAAAAAGGTCTGGGGGCATGGCGTGGGGGCGCGGTGCGGGTGTACTAGGGGAAAGTCCGGGGGAGGGATGACCCGAGGATTGTCGTCGGAGTGACAACAGAGCGTCAAATGCCTCCCTACAGTCTCGCCATCGTAGCGCTGCGGGGGCTCAGTACCCCGCCGCGCCCAGCCCTCAGGAGACCAGGTGCCAGCCATGTTGACCACGTTCCCCCGACTTTTGCTGCAACACGCCAGCGCCCGCGCCAGTGCCCCCGCCATGCGCGAAAAAGAATATGGCATCTGGCAAACCCACAGTTGGGCCGACATGGCCGCGCTGGTGGAGCGCGTGGCGTGCGGCCTGCACCAAGCGGGCCTGCAACGCGGCGAACACATGATCGTGGTGGGCGCGCACCGGCCCCGGCTCTACGCCACCATGCTGGCGGCGCAGTCGCTGGGCGCGATTCCCATTCCGCTCTACCAAGACGCGGTGGCCGCCGAATGCGTGTTCCCGATCAACAACGCCGACGTGCGCTTTGCGATGGTCGAAGACCAAGAGCAGGTCGACAAAATGCTCGAAGCACGCGAGCACTGCCCGCAACTGGCGCACATTTACTTTGACGACCCACGCGGCCTGCGCAACTACGCCGACACCGGCTTGGCCGCGCTAGACGAGCTGATCGCTGCGGGCCAAGTCTTTGCCCAACAGCACCCCGACTTCTTCAAAGAGCAGATCGAGCAAGTGCAGCCCGCTGACGTGGCGGCCATGTTCTTCACCTCGGGCACCACCGGCAACCCCAAAGGCGTGGTTCACACCCACGCCACGCTGATTGACCGCGCCCAAGCCGGAGCCGAGTTTGACCGCCTCAGCCCCAACGAAGACGTGCTGGCCTACCTGCCCTTGGCCTGGATTGGGCAAAACATCTTCAGCTACGCGCAGTGGCTGGTCTGCGGCTACGTGGTGAACTGCCCCGAATCTGCCGCCACCGTCACCATCGACCTGAAAGAAATCGGCCCCACCTACTACTTCGCCCCGCCGCGCGTGTTTGAGGGGCTGCTGACCAGCGTGACGATCCGTATGGAAGACGCGGGCCGCTTGAAACGCGGCATGTTCCAGCACTTCATGGCGCATGCCCAAAAAGTCGGCCCGGCGCTGATGGACGGCAAGCCAGTCGGCCTGCTGGACAAGCTCAAGTACCAAGTTGGCAATTGGCTGGTCTACGGGCCGCTGCGCAACAACTTGGGTTTCAGCCGGGTGCGCGTGGCCTACACAGCGGGCGAGGCGATTGGGCCGGATCTGTTCAGCTTCTACCGCTCGATTGGCATCAACCTCAAGCAGCTTTACGGCTCGACCGAAACCGCCGTCTTCGTTTGCCTGCAACCCGACCACGAAGCCCGCGCCGACACTGTAGGCGTGCCGTGCAAAGGCGTGGAAATCAAAGTGGCCGACAACGGTGAGATTTTGGTCAAGTCGTCCGGACTGCTCAAGGAGTACTACAAAAACCCGAAAGCCACTGCCGAAGTGCTGACCGCTGACGGCTGGTACCACACCAGCGATGCGGGCTTTATCGACGCGCACGGCCACCTGAAGATCATCGACCGCGTCAAGGACGTGGGCCGCATCAAGGGCGGGTCTCACGATGGTGCGATGTTTGCGCCTAAATATGTGGAGAACAAACTCAAGTTCTTCCCGCAGATCAAAGAGGTGGTGGCCTACGGCGACCAGCGCGAGCGCGTGTGCGTGATGATCAACATCGACTTTGACGCCGTGGGCAACTGGGCCGAGCGCCGCAACCTGCCCTATGCCGGTTACACCGATCTGGCGCAAAAGCCCGAGGTCTACCAGCTCATCAAAGAGTGCATCGAAAAGGTCAACGCCGACTTGGCCGCGGACGAACTGCTGGCGGGCAGCCAAGTCAGCCGCTTTTTGGTGCTGCACAAAGAGCTGGACGCCGACGACGGCGAACTCACCCGCACCAACAAAGTCCGCCGGGGCTTTATTGCCGAGAAGTACCAGCCCCTGGTCGATGCGCTCTACGCCGACAAGGCCGAGCAGTACATCGAGACCGTGGTCAAGTTTGAAGATGGCCGCACCGGCAAGGTCAGCGCCACCCTCAAGCTCTCTGACGCCCAGACCTTTGCCCCGGTCAAGGCGGCGGCCTGAACCCCCTGGAGTGACGCAAGCATCATGAGCAAGAAAATCGGCGACGTCATTTTGGACGTGAACAACATCAGCCTGCGCTTTGGCGGCGTCAAGGCGCTGACGGACATCAGCTTCAACGTGCGCGAGCACGAGATCCGCTCCATCATCGGCCCCAACGGCGCGGGCAAGAGCTCCATGCTCAACTGCATCAACGGGGTTTACACCCCGTCCGAAGGCTCCATCACCTTCCGGGGCAAGACTTTTGCCCACATGAACAGCCGCCAAGTGGCCGAGATGGGCGTGGCCCGCACCTTTCAGAACTTGGCCTTGTTCAAAGGCATGAGCGTGATCGACAACCTCATGACCGGGCGCAACCTCAAGATCAAGAGCAACCTGTTCTTGCAAGCCCTGCGCTGGGGCCCCGCCGAGCGCGAAGAGATTGGGCACCGCGAGTACGTCGAAAAGATCATCGACTTTTTGGAAATCCAGGCCTACCGCAAGACCCCCGTGGGTCAACTGCCCTACGGCCTGCAAAAGCGTGTGGACTTGGGCCGCGCCTTGGCGATGGAGCCGCAAGTGCTGCTGCTGGACGAGCCTATGGCCGGGATGAACGTCGAAGAAAAGCAGGACATGTGCCGCTTCATCTTGGATGTGAACGACGAGTTTGGCACCACCATCGTCCTGATCGAGCACGACATGGGCGTGGTGATGGACATCTCTGACCGCGTGGTGGTTTTGGACTACGGCAAAAAGATTGGCGACGGCGCACCCGAAGAAGTGCGCGCCAACGAAGACGTGATTCGGGCCTATCTGGGCACTTCCCACTGACATGGCCCCACAGGAGTAACTCATGGCATCTTTTCTTGAAACCCTGCTCGGCGGCCTGATGGCGGGCATGCTGTATTCGCTGGTGGCGCTGGGCTTTGTGCTGATCTACAAAGCCTCGGGCGTGTTCAACTTTGCCCAGGGCGCGATGGTGCTGTTCGCCGCGCTGGCGATGGCGCGCTTTGCCGAATGGATTCCCCAGTGGTTGGGCATCGCCGACCCAGTGGTGGTGGGCATCGCGGCCTTCATCTTGGCCGGGGTGGTGATGTTCGCCGTGGCTTGGCTGATTGAGCGGCTGGTGCTGCGCCACTTGGTGAATCAAGAAGGCGCGACGCTCTTGATGGCCACGCTGGGCATCACTTACTTCCTCGAAGGGCTGGGCCAGACCATCTTTGGCAGCGACATCTACAAGATCGACATCGGCATGCCCAAAGACCCGATCTTTGTGCTGGAGTCGATGTTCGAGGGCGGCGTGCTGATTAACAAAGAAGACGTGATTGCGGCGCTGATTGCCGCCACGCTGGTGGCGCTGCTGTCGGTGTTCTTCCAGAAGACCAGCACGGGCCGGGCGCTGCGCGCCGTGGCTGACGACCACCAAGCCGCCCAATCCATTGGCATTCCGCTCAACCGCATCTGGGTCATCGTTTGGTGCGTGGCCGGGGTGGTGGCGCTGGTGGCCGGGATGATTTGGGGCTCCAAGCTGGGCGTGCAGTTCTCGCTGACCACGGTGGCCCTGCGGGCGCTGCCGGTGGTGATTTTGGGCGGGCTGACCTCGGTGCCGGGGGCCATCATCGGTGGGCTGATTATTGGCGTGGGCGAGAAGCTGTCTGAGGTGTACCTCGGCCCGTTCGTGGGCGGCGGTATCGAAATCTGGTTCGCCTACGTGCTGGCCCTGGGCTTTTTGCTGATCCGGCCCCAAGGCTTGTTTGGTGAAAAGATCATTGATCGCGTGTAAGTAACGCTAATTACAAACTCTTCAGGAGACACCGACCATGTTCTACCGCGAAAACGGCCAGTTCAAAACCAACTACCGCGACGATCAGCAGATCTTCCCCATTGCCCAAGACCGCTGGGCCATGCTCGCCATCTTGGCGGTGGCCTACATCGCTGTGCCGATGCTGGTGGGCGACTATGTGTTCCGCGCCATCTTGATTCCGTTCCTGATCTTTGCCCTGGCGGCGCTGGGGGTGAACATTCTGGTGGGCTATTGCGGCCAGATTTCGCTGGGCTCGGGGGCTTTCATGGCGGTGGGCGCCTACGGGGCCTACAACTTCTTTGCCCGCATTCCCGGTCTGCCGCTGATTCCGGCGCTGATTCTGGGCGGCCTGTTCGGAATTCTGTGCCCGAGGATGCCGGGACAGACGG
>CALMOI010000250.1 GCA_937871735.1 uncultured Comamonadaceae bacterium | reverse complement strand
CATTGGGTCTGGTGCTGGACACCGCCCGCGCCAGTAAATTCCCGCTGCCGCTGTCGGCCACCGCGCACCAGATGTTCATGCAGGCTTCGACCTCGGGCTTTGGGCGCGAGGATGACTCCGCCGTCATCAAGATCTTCCCCGGCATCACCTTGCCGGGCGCGGCAGACTGATACAGAAGCCACCCCGACCTTGTTGCAGGACTCATGACCATGACCCACCCTTTACTAGGCTGCATTGCCGACGACTTCACGGGGGCCACCGATTTGGCCAACAACTTGGTGCGCAGCGGCATGCGCACGGTGCAAACCATCGGCGTGCCCGACAGCGCCGAGGTGCTGGACGCCGACGCCATCGTGGTCGCGCTCAAGTCCCGCACCATCCCCGCCGCCGAGGCCGTGGCCCAGTCGCTGGCGGCGCTGCGCTGGTTGCAGGCGCAGGGTGTGGAACAGGTCTATTTCAAATACTGCTCCACCTTTGATTCCATCCCGGCGGGCAACATTGGCCCCGTGACCGATGCGCTGCTGGACGCGCTGCACGGCCCGGATCAAGGCTTCACCATCGTCTGTCCGGCTTTTCCTGAGAACCATCGCACCGTGTTCAAGGGCCATCTGTTTGTGGGCGATGTGCTGCTGTCCGACAGCGGCATGCGCCAACACCCGCTGACCCCGATGACCGACGCCAATCTGGTGCGGGTCATGCAAGGTCAAACCCGCCGCCGCGTCGGCTTGGTGCCGCACGAAGTCGTGGCCCGTGGCCCCGAAGCCATCCGCCAGCGTTTTGCTGACTTGCAAGCGCAGGGTGTGGGTGTGGCGGTAGTTGATGCGGTCAGCAATGCCGATTTGTTCTTGATCGGCCAGGCGCTCCAGGGCATGCCGCTGGTGACGGCGGGATCGGGCATTGCGATGGGGCTGCCGCCCAACTGGCAGGCCAGCGGCCAGCTCCAAGCCGGTGCGCAGGCTGACACGTTGCCACCTGCCAGTGGCTTGCAAGCGGTGGTATCGGGCAGTTGCTCGGTGGCCACCAACAGCCAAGTGCTGCACTGGCGGCAACAAGGCCGCCCGGCCTTTGCCATTGACCCGCTGGCCGTGGCCTCGGGCCAGAACGTGGCGGCTGAGGCGCTGGCCTGGGCGCTGCCGCGTCTGGAACAAGGCCCGGTGCTGATCTACGCCACGGCAGAAGCCGCCGCCGTGCAAGCGGTGCAAGCCCGCCTGGGCGTGGCCCAAGCCGGTGCTTTGGTGGAACACACGTTGGCGCAACTGGCGCGTGGACTGGTGCAAGCCGGGGTGCGGCAACTGGTGGTGGCCGGGGGCGAAACCTCGGGCGCGGTGGTGCAGGCGCTGGACGTGCAGCGCATGGCCATCGGCCCGCAGATTGACCCCGGCGTGCCTTGGACGACGGTCAGCTCCAGCTTGTGTCCCGGCGAGCCGCTGCACCTGACACTCAAGTCGGGCAACTTTGGCACGCTGGACTTTTTCAGCAAAGCGCTGGCGCAGTTGCAGCCCACGGCGGCTGCCGAGGTGGCCGCGTGACCACCGCCTTGCGCAAGGAGATGTGCCGCGTCGGCGCGTCGCTGTACACGCGCGGCTACGTCCACGCCAGTGCGGGCAATATCAGCGTGCGCCTGCCTGATGGCGGTTTTTTGATCACGCCCACTGATGCTTGTCTGGGCGCGCTGGATCCGGCCAAGTTGGCCCATGTCAACGCCCAAGGCCAGCAAATCAGCGGCGACCGCGCCTCCAAAACCCTGGCGCTGCACCGCCGCATCTACGCCGCCGCGCCCGAGGCGGGCTGCGTGATCCACACCCATTCCACCAACTTGGTGGCGTTGACCTTGGCTGGCGTTTGGAGCGAGGACGACATCGTTCCGCCCATCACGCCGTACTTTGTGATGAAGGTCGGCCACGTGCCGTTGATTTCGTACCATCGCCCCGGCGATCCGGTGGTGGCTGACTTGGTGGCGCAGCGCATCCTGACGCAGCGTGCCGCTGGCTTGCCGATTCGCGCCGTGATGCTCGACCGCCTCGGCCCCAACGTCTGGCACAGCAGCCCCGCCGAGGCCAGCGCCGTACTGGAAGAGCTGGAAGAAACCGCCAAACTCTGGCGCTTGACCCGCCCGTCCCCGCTCAGCCCCAAGCAGATCGACGAACTGCGCCAGCACTTTGGCGCGACGTGGTGAGCGCCACCCCATTTGCCATTTGAATTTTTGGAGTCTGAGTCCATGCCCCGTTTTGCCGCCAACCTCAGCATGCTCTACAACGAGCACGCCTTTCTCGACCGCTTTGCCGCTGCTGCTGCGGATGGCTTTACCGGCGTCGAGTACCTGTTTCCCTACGCCTTTGCCGCCGCTGACATCGCCCAGCGCTTGGCGGACAACGGTTTGCAGCAGGTGCTGTTCAACGCCCCGCCCGGTGACTGGGATGCGGGCGAGCGCGGCTTGGCCTGCCTGCCGGGCCGTGAGGCCGAGTTCCGCGCCGGTTTCGCCCAAGCGCTGGAATATGCCCAAGTGCTGAACTGCCCGCGCATCCACGTCATGGCCGGTCTGGCCCCGGCAGGTGCAGACCGCGCCCAACTGCAAGCCACCTACGAAGCCAACTTGGCTTGGGCCGCAACCCAAGCCGCCGCTGCGGGCCGCGATGTGTTGATCGAGCCCATCAACCCGCGCGATATTCCCGGCTTCTTCTTGAACCACCAAGCCGAAGCGCACCGCATCGTCCAAGCCATCGCTGCCCCCAACTTGAAAGTGCAGTTCGACCTGTACCACTGCCAGATCGTCGAAGGCGATGTGGCGATGAAGATTCGCCAATACCTGCCGACAGGCCGTGTCGGCCACTTCCAAATTGCGGGCGTGCCCATGCGCCACGAGCCCGATCTGGGCGAGCTGAACCACCCGTATCTGTTTAGCGTGATCGACGAGGTGGCCGCTGCCTGCGGCTGGAGCGGCTGGGTCGGCTGCGAATACCGCCCGGCACGCGGCGCAGTCGCCAACGGCACCCGCGACGGCTTGGGTTGGTTGAAGCTCGCCACGGTTTGAGCGCGGGTTTGTCCATATTGGCCGTCCTTGAGATTGGGGGCAGCATCCTTGCCATAGATCAAAGGAGACCAGCCTCATGCCCCAACACACATTCCCCCGCATCGCCACCGCTTGGGCCTTGATGGCCTGCTTGGCTTTGCTGCCTCACGCGGCCTGGGCGGCTGCGCCCAAGGTGCTGAAGCTGGGCATTGCCTTGAACGGCGAATCGGTAGAGGCGCGGGCCATGCAGTTTCTGGCGCAGCGGGTCGAAGCACAAAGCCAAGGGCGACTGCGGATTGAACTCTTCCCCGGCGGCAAGCTGGGCGATGACGTCAGCATGATCAAAGCGATGCAAGCGGGCACGCAAGACATGGGCGGCCCGGATGGCTCGACCTTGTCTTCGCTGGTGAAGGATTTTTCGGTCATCAGCTACCCGTTCACCTTCATCAACGAGGCTGAGGCTGACGCGATTTTGGACGGCCATTGGGGCCAAAGCCTGATGGCCAAGCTGCCCGCGCAAGGCGTGGTGGGACTGGCCTTTTTTGAAAACGGCTTTCGGCAGATGACCAACAGCCGTCGCCCCTTGACCACGCCCGCCGATTTCCAAGGCGTGAAGCTGCGCACCATGCAAAACCCGATGCTGGTCGATAGCTTTGCGCGGCTGGGGTTTGAGGCCGTGCCCATGCCGTTCCCGAAGGTGTACGACGCGCTGAGCAAGCAAGAGGTGGACGGCCAAGAAAACCCACTGCCCACGATCTTGAGCAGCCGCTTCTACGAAGTGCAAAAGTACCTGACGCTCTCGCGCCATGTGTACTCGGTGCATGTACTGCTGATCAGCGCCAAGACTTGGGAGGGCCTCAGCCCCGAAGACCAAAAGCTGATGCAAGCCGCCGCCATTGAAGCCCGCGACTACCAGCGCCGCTTAAACCGCACTGAAAACGCCAGCGCCTTGGCCGCTTTGAAAGACAAGGGCATGCAGATCACGGAAATCTCGCGCAGCGATGCCGAACGCATCCGCAACCGCCTGCGCGACGTGCTGGACAAGTACAACCGCGACATCGGCACCGCCTCGGTGCTGGAGATGTACGTGGAACTGTCGCGGCTGCGCACCAAGGATGCCTTCGGTAAATAGGCTGTAGTTAGACGCAGGGTTTAGGGCAGCCGGTGCAAAT
>CALMOI010000249.1 GCA_937871735.1 uncultured Comamonadaceae bacterium | reverse complement strand
TGCTTTTTGCTGCGCCGCGAACTCGAATGCCTAGGTGTCCCCAGAAACCCTCATCCGAGTCGGCGAAGAGGTGATATCGGTTGGTGATAACGCCGTCACTACCTTGCGGACTCAGCGGGTTGCGCCCCAGCAGGTCATCAATGCTAGTGCCGAAGATTAGGGCGAGGTCTTTCAAGGCTGCGATGTTTGGCTCGCTTTTTCCTGTTTCCCAGCGCGCAATCGTCTGCTGCGTAGTCTTGAGGATTTCGGCGAGGCGCTCCTGAGTGTGTCCATGGGCAAGTCTAAGTTTTTTGAGCTTTTCCACGCTAAATCCTTGTTAATTACGCAAAAATTGTGTTTTCCATTAAAACACGCTTTTTTTGAGTTTTAAACTCATTTTTTGTGTGTATGAGTGTTACACTTCGCTTGTTCGTCAAATGGCCAGATGCGAGCGGACACGACGAATTGCCATATCAGCAGGCATCATGCGAAACAGGGGGATTGATGGTGAGTGGCTGGTTGCGGCTAACCCTTGCTACCAGACTAAGCATCCTAGCTCCCGCCGCTGCTGGAGGAGAAGTCGCCGGATGGAATGCTCAACGGCCAAGGGAAAGACTCCCGATAAAGTGCAATCGTTAAGCATCGCAACCTACAAAGTGCAGTTTGGTCGTAGAAGTCATGCCCTCAGGGGGAGCTGAAACTGCTCCCTGGTGAACCGCCCAGCAACCCGAGTGCAAACCAATACTTCAGCTCCGGTGCAAAGCAATCCTTTAAGTCACAAACTAGAGATAGTTAACGGCCTTTTTCTTTGGCCCATCAATGAGTTAACTCGCCAATGCTGCACGCCAACGTTGCACCTGTTCAGGCACGTCAGAGGCTTGGTGCAGCACCACGCAGTGGGGCGGTGCTAGGCGCTGGTGCAGCACGGGGGCGCTGCCGCCAACCCACAGCTCGGTCACGGGCGGAAGTTGGCTGCGCAGTTGGGCGAGGGCTTGTTTCACATCGGTGGCGGCGTGGTGGGCGCTGAAGCTCAGCGCCACGATGTCGGCTTGCAATTGGCTGGCGGCCAGCACGATGTCGGGCAGCGGGGTGTGAATGCCCAGTGGGAAAACGTGGCAGCCACTGATCGAAAAAAAGCATTCAGCCAACAACAAGCCCAAACCGTGTTGCTCGCCGGGCACGGTGGTGAGCAGTACGCGCGGCGGGCTGGTCGGCAAGCTTTGCGCTTGTTGATGGCTGATGTGGGCGCGTAGCACCGAGGCTATGGCTTGCGTGTACAGATGCTCCTCGTACACGGCCAGGTCGCCGCGCAGCCACGCTTCACCCACAGCGGCGCTCAAGGGCGTGATCAGCTCTTGTGCCGTCACCGCCAGACCCTGTGCGTGCAGATGCTGTTGTAGTGCGCTTTGCAGCGCGGCCATGTCATGTTGATGCACCCATTGCAGCCATTGGGGGTCTAGTTCATGGCCTTGATGCGCGGCTTGGCGCTGCTGGTTGTGCCGTGCCGGACGCACGCTGGGCGGGTTGATGCCGAGGGCTTGTAGCGCCTCCAGCGGCAGGCTGACCACGGCGTTAGGTCGGTAGCCACCATCCATCAGCCGCTTGATATGGCGCAGGCGCTGCAACTGCACATCGTCATAGCGCCGTTCGCCGTTGGCATCGCGCTCGGGTTGCGGGAAGCCGTAGCGGCGCTCCCACACGCGCAGCGTGTCCTTGGCGATGCCCGTGTCGCGCTCGATGTCTGCGATGGTGTGTTGATAAGTCATAACGAAGCGGGATAGTCGCAAAACCAGCATGGTTTTGCGCAGGTAAGGATATGTGCCGAGGCTTTGGTGTCACACTTTGTCCTAGACAAACTGAATCAACCTTACCATGCAACATCAACATCTCGCTCTTCAGGGTTTAGTTCGGCTTCGCTGTTGGGGTGTGGGCGTGCTTTGTTGTGTGCTGGGGTGGAGCAGTTCTGCGCTGGCTGCCAGCCCGGTGCCTTCACCGTCACCCGCGCCGAGTTCGAGTTGCCCCGCGCTGCTGCAACGCACGTTTTTGCGCTTGCAAGACGAAAAGCCGCAGTCGCTGTGTCAGTACCGGGGCCAAGTGCTGCTGGTGGTGAACACCGCCAGCTACTGCGGCTTCACCAGTCAGTACGAAGGGCTGGAGCAGCTTTACCGCCAGTACCAAAGTCGCGGCTTGGTGGTGTTGGGTTTCCCCAGCAACGATTTTGGGGAGCAAGAGCCCGGCAGCAACGCCCAAATTGCCGCCTTTTGCAGCAATACCTTTGACGTGAAGTTCCCGATGTTTGCCAAAAGCAGCGTCAGCGGTGCAGCGGCCAATCCTTTGTTTCAGGACTTGGCCCGCATCACCGGCTCCAAGCCGATGTGGAACTTCCACAAGTACCTGATTGGCCGTGATGGCCGTGCGGTGGACTACTTCAACAGCCTGACCGGCCCGGACAACTCCCGCTTGATCAAAGCCGTGCAAGCCGAATTGGACAAGAAAGCACCATGAAAAACGAGGGCTATGAGAATCTGCCGGGCGCATCGCCGCAGCGGCGCGTGGCGGTGATCGGCGGCGGTGTTTCGGGTTTGGCGGCGGCGTGGCGGCTGCGCAATGTGGCGCAGGTCACGCTCTACGAAGCCAATGACTACTTTGGCGGGCACGCCCACACGGTCGATGTCACCTTGCCCAATGCGCAAGGCCAGCCGGTGACGCACGGCGTGGACACTGGGTTTTTGGTGCTCAACGAGCGCACTTATCCGCTGATGCAGTACTGGATGCACCAGTTGGACGTGCCCTTGGCGCGCTCGGACATGTCGTTTTCCGTGCAAGTCAACCGCGCCACAGGCCGCACTTTGGAGTGGAACGGCAGCACGCTGAACACCGTATTTGCCCAGCGCCGCAACCTGCTCAGTCCGCGTTTTTGGGGCATGTTGGCTGACATCATGCGGTTCAACCGCTTGGCAACGGCTTTGGCTGTGGCCTCTGAAGCACCCGCTGCGGACATCACGCTGCACGATTTTTTGGAACGCCACCGCTTCGGCGTGGGTTTGCGCGACGACTACCTGCTGCCCATGTTGGGTTGCATCTGGAGCTGCCCGACCGAGCAGATGCTGCGTTTTCCGATGCATACCTTGGTGCGCTTTTGCCATAACCACGGGCTGCTGCAAGTTCAAAACCGCCCGCAGTGGTACACGGTGGCGGGTGGCTCGCGCCAGTACGTGCAGCGGGTGCTCGCCGACTTGCCGGACGCCCGCCTGCGCAGTCCGGTGCGGCGCGTGCAGCGTCATGGCCGAGGCGTGTCGGTGATGACGGATCAAGGCTGGGAGGCATTCGACGCGGTGATTTTTGCCTGCCACAGCCCGCAGGCGCTGGCCTTGCTTGACCCGCCCAGTCCGCAAGAGCGCGCGCTGCTGGGTGCCATGCGCACCCAATCCAACCGGGCTGTGCTGCACACCGATACCTCCGTCATGCCCCACAACCGTTTGGCGTGGGCGGCTTGGAACTACCAGCACGCCTTGCAGCCGGGCCACAGCGAACCCCGCGTTTGCCTGCATTACTGGATCAACCGCTTGCAGCCGCTGCCCTTTGCCCAGCCGGTGTTGGTCACGCTGAACCCGCAGCAGCCGATTCGGTCCGAGTGCATCTTGGGCCAATTCGACTACGCACACCCGGTGTTTGACGGCCCCGCTTTGGCCGCCCAAAGCCAATTGGCCGAGTTGCAAGGTCGCTACCGCAGCTACTACTGCGGCGCGTGGACGGGCTACGGCTTCCATGAAGATGGCTTGTCTTCAGGCTGGAAGGCGGCTGATCAGTTGATGGCGGATTGGGACATCACCCACAGCCACCATGCCACAGCCACGCTATGAATGAGCCGGTTGCGCTGGCGCTGCCTGGCGTGCCTTTGCTGGGGCAGGGCAGCGTGCGGCACCTGCGCCAGCGCCCACACGCGCACCAGTTCGCTTATGGCACCTACTTTGTCTGGTTGCCGATGCGCCAACTGCGTGCGCATGGCCCCGGCGAACTGGCGCGTAACCGCTGGGCGGCCCTGAGTTTTTACGACGCAGATCACGGCGAAGGCGGCCCGGATGCGCTGGCGTGGCTGGAAGCGCAACTGGCCGCCCACCACATCACCGATGCCGATGGCGAAATCTGGCTCCACACCTTTCCTCGCGTGCTGGGCTACGCCTTCAAGCCGGTGAGCTTTTGGTTTTGCCTGCGTGCTGATGGCCGCTTGCGTGCCGTGTTGGCCGAGGTTCACAGCACCTTCGGCCAGCGCCACAGCTACCTGCTGGAGCCCGCCACCTGGGGCCAAACCTTGCGCGCTGACAAAGCGCTGCACGTGTCGCCTTTTTGCCAAGTCGCGGGGCATTACCGTTTTTGCTTTGGCCTGACCGGCGGCGAGCGCCCGCGCATGGTGGCCCGCATCGACTACCACGACGACAGCCGCGCCGACCAGCCCGGCGACTCCCCGCTGCTGATCACCAGCATCAGCGGCCAACTCAGCCCCCTCACGGCGGCGCTGGCGCGGCGTGTGCTCTGGCGCTATCCGCTGATGACCTGGGGCGTGATGGCGCGCATCCACTGGCAGGCGCTGCGGTTGTGGCTCAAGCGCACGCCTTGGTTTGCGCGGCCTATTTGATTCACCTTTTTGCGGGTTTTTGCATGACTTCCACGCTTTCTTCTTTGGTGCCCAAGTCGGCTTCACGCCGGGTGGAGTCGCCGTCGGCGGCACTTCCATTCAGCGCTCGCGGGGTGCTGAAGCTGCTGGCGCACTTGCGCCACGGTACGCTGCATCTGGAACTGCCTGATGGCCAAGTCCAACACCTGGGCCGGGGCGACGGCCCCGAAGCCAGTTTGCGCATTCACGACAGCGCCATGCTGGCGCGGGTGCTGCGCTCGGGTGACATCGGTTTGGCCGAGAGCTATTTGGACGGGCAGTGGAGCACGCCTGATTTGCCCGGCTTGCTGCTGCTGCTGGCCCTGAACCGCGACACGCTGGAGCAATTGGTCTATGGTCGCTGGTGGGGGCAACTGGCGTACCGGGTGCAGCATTGGCTCAACCGCAACACCCGCGCCAACAGCCGCAAAAACATCCACGCTCACTATGACTTGGGCAACGCTTTTTATGCGCTCTGGCTCGACCCCAGCATGAACTACTCCAGCGCCTGGTTTGACGGCGACTTCCACCGCGATTTGCCCAGCGCACAGAACGCCAAAATGTGGCGCGCTTTGGACGCTTGCGCCATTCAGCAAGGCGACCGGGTGCTGGAAATTGGCTGCGGCTGGGGCGCAGTCGCTGAAACCGCCACCCGCGATTGGGGCGCGAACTGTGTCGGCGTGACGCTGTCTCCCGCACAGCTTGGATGGGCCCAGCGGCGCTTGGCGCAGGCCGGGTTGGCCAAGCGCGCTGATCTGCGTTTGCAAGACTACCGCGACCTGAACGACGAGCCTTACGATGCCATCATTTCCATCGAAATGTTCGAGGCTGTGGGCCGTGAATGGTGGCCCAGCTACTTCCAAACCCTGCACCGCCAGCTCAAACCCGGGGGGCGCGCCTGCGTGCAGAGCATCACCATTCGCGACGATTTGTTCGAGCGCTACAGCCGCTCCACCGACTTCATTCAGCAGTACATCTTCCCCGGCGGCATGTTGCCCAGCCCGAGCGAGTTTGTGGCCCACGCCCAGCAAGCCGGATTGCGAGTGGTGGAACAACATGCCTTTGGCCCGGACTACGCCGAAACCTTGCGCCGCTGGCGTGCTGCCTTTGTGGCGCAAGAGACGCAAGTGCGCGCCCAAGGGTTTGACCAGCGTTTTGTCCGGCTGTGGACGTTCTACTTGGCCTATTGCGAAGCCGCCTTCGACAGCGGCTGCACCGATGTGATGCAGTTCACACTGGTGCGCGACTGAGGTCATCACCATGCTCTGGCTGAAACCGCTCAATCCCCCGCTGACCGATTGGCGCGGGCGGCGCGTCTGGTTGGTGGGCGCTTCGAGTGGCATAGGCTTGGCGCTGGCCCAAGCGTTGCACGCGGGCGGAGCGTGCGTCGTGGTCTCGGCCCGCCAAGCTGATCTGCTGCGTGAGTTTGTCGTGGCCCACCCCGGCAGTTTGGCCGTGCCGCTGGATGTGACTGAACCCGGTGCGGCGCACGCAGCGCTGGCGCAGATTCAGGCTGCGCTGCCTGCGCTGCACTCTGCGCCCTTGCTGGATTTGGTGGTTTATTGCGCGGGCACTTACAGCCCGCTGCGCGCCACCGATTGGGGCGAGCGCGGCGGTGAGCACCTGCGCATCTTGCATCAGCACCACGCGGTCAATTACCAAGGTGCGCTACAGGTGCTGGACGCGGTGCTGCCCGTGTTGCGTGCGCAAGGGCAGGGGCATGTCAGCTTGATCAGCAGCGTGGCAGGTTGGCGCGGCTTGCCCAAGTCCTTGGCCTACGGCCCCACCAAAGCGGCACTGACTCATTTGGCCGACATCTTGTATCTGGATTTACAGCCGCAGGGTTTGGGCGTGAGCGTGATTCACCCCGGTTTTGTTGCCACAGGGCTGACCGCGCAAAACGACTTTGCCATGCCCTCTTTGATGCAGCCCGCGCAGGCTGCGCAGGCCATTTTGTGGGGCTGGGCGCGGGGAGATCGGGCCATCGACTTTCCCAAAAAGTTCACCGGCGTGCTGCGGCTGTTGCGCTGTTTGCCTGACCGGGTGTATTTCGCGCTGATGCGGCGCGTCACCGGCTTATGAAGGCTTAAGCATGTTGGAAACCACCGTCCCTAGCCCCGAGTTGACGCGCTTGGTCAGTTTTTTTGAGCAGCTCAGTGCGGCTGATTTGGCGCGCATCGACCAGTTCTATGCACCGGCGGCGCACTTCAAAGACCCGTTCAATCAAGTCCAAGGCCCGCAAGCGATTGCTGCTGTGTTCGCGCACATGTTCAAGACGCTGCATGCGCCGCGCTTTGTGGTGCTGAGTGCGCTGGAAGATCACGCAGCCGCCGGGCGCGCGCTGCTGACGTGGGATTTCCATTTTCACTTTGCTGCGGGGCAAGCGGCGCAGTGCATTCACGGCGCGACCGAACTGCGTTGGGACACGCAAGGCCGCATCACTTGGCACCGTGATTACTGGGATGCCGCCGAGGAGCTTTACGAAAAACTGCCCGTGCTCGGCGCGCTGATGCGCTGGCTCAAGCGCCGTGCGCGGGCTTGAGTTGCGGCTTCGGGTATTCCCTCGTCCGGTAGAATCGCCCCCGTCACTGGGGAGTAGCCGCTCTTGTCCCCAAGAGGCCCGCGTCAACACACTTGAGTCCCCACGACTCATGGCGCAGGCAGCCCATGCGCTTGGCAAGACCTTTGACCACCACGCCTTCCGTCTTGGCCGGGGAGGGTGCGGTGGTCATTCGTCTTGAACCGGCCTTGGAAATACTCCTCATGGAATCCTTGCTCGTCTCCACCGGCGTGGTGGCTCTGGCCGAAATCGGCGACAAAACGCAGTTACTGGCTTTTATCTTGGCTGCACGCTTTAAGAAACCCATTCCCATCATTTTTGGCATCTTGGCCGCGACTTTGGTCAACCACGGCTTGGCTGGGGCGCTGGGTGCGTGGATCACCTCTTTGCTCACGCCCGAGGTGCTGCGCTGGGTGCTGGGCGCTTCCTTTTTGGCGATGGCGGCTTGGACGTTAATCCCCGACAAGATCGAAGAAGACGAAACCCAAATCGCCTCACGCATGGGCGTGTTTGGCGCAACGCTGGTCACTTTCTTCTTGGCGGAAATGGGCGACAAAACCCAGATTGCCACCATCGCGATGGCCGCTCACTACCCCAATCCGATCTTGGTGGTGGCGGGTACCACGCAGGGTATGTTGATTGCCGATGTGCCCGCCGTGTTTGTGGGTGACAAGCTGGCCGCCAAAATTCCGATGAAGCTGGTACACAGCATTGCGGCTGGCATCTTTGCCCTGTTGGGCGTGGCAACATTGCTGGGTGCAGGGGCGCGTCTGGGGTTTTGATCTGGACTGCTCTTAAATTTTTGTAAATTTTATCTTTTTATCTTTTTCCTACACCCAAAACTA
>CALMOI010000248.1 GCA_937871735.1 uncultured Comamonadaceae bacterium | reverse complement strand
CTGCAAGGGGTGTCGGTGCTGCTGCCCGCCGCCTCTGCCGACGTGAGCCTGAACCTGCTGAGCGCGGCGCTGTACGGCGTGACGTTTGTGGGCATCGTCAGCTTGTCGCTGGCACTGATCGGGCGGCGCTTCCCGGACAACCCGGCCAAGGCGATGGCCCGTTTAACGCTGAGCTACGGCGTCGCTCAAATCCTGGCCCCGGCGATGGCCGGTTACATCGCCCAGGCCACTGGCAGCTACCACGGCGCGCTGTGGATCACGGCGGCGGTACTGGCCGTGGGCATGGGGCTGCTGGTGGCGCTGAACCGGGTGCGGGAGTAAGGGTGCAGCCTCTCACTTCTGCGTCGCCTTCTTGCGCGGGCAGGCGTTCTCGGCTGAGCTGAGCCTGCTGATGGTGGGCGTCATGATGCCGCTGGTTTGAGTTACTCCGGCACTCGGACATGAAAGGCGATGCCCCGCCCCTCCAGCCCCGGCCCCAGGCTGAGTTGGCCGCCTAAGCATTGCACCGCCTGCGCGACGATGGGCAGGCCCAAACCCGAGCCTCGGGCACGCACGTCCCGCCCGCGTTCAAAGCGCTGGAACAGGCGCGCTTGTTCCGCCTGCGGGATGCCCGGGCCGTCGTCGGCCACGCTCAGGTGCAGGGCGTGGGGCGCGTCGCCCTCGGTGGGCAAGATTTGCACGTTCAGCTCGACCCGGCCCCCGTCGTGGCCGTAGTGGATGGCGTTGTCCAGCAGGTTGCCCAAGATGGAGTCCAGCGCCAGCGGCTCCAGATTTGCCCAGACCGGCTCGTCGGCCAGCAGGGCCAGTTCGATGTGGCGGGCGTCGGCGCGCGGCAGGGCGGCAATCAGCAGGCGGCGGGCGGCTTCGGCCACGTCGATGCGTTGCGGTGGGCGCGGCTGGGGCTGATCCAGCGCGGCCAGGGTCAGCAACTGATGAACTAGGTGCGAGGCGCGTTGCACCGCGTGTTCCAGCGCTGCTTGGGCCTGCGCACGCTGCTCGGGCTGGCTGGCGGCGCAGACCAGATGCGCTTGCGCGCTGATGACGGCCAGCGGCGTGCGCAGTTCGTGGGCAGCGTCTTGGGTCAGGGTGCGTTCGCGTTCGATGTGGGTGCGGGCTTTGGTCAGCAGCGCTTCAAAGCTCTGCACCAGCGGCTGCAATTCGGCGTAGCGCAAGTCCAGCCCCAGGGGCGAGGCGTCGTCGGGCGCGCGCTGGCTGACGGTGTGAACCAGTTGGCGCAAGGGCCGCAGCCCGCGCCGCACCGACCACCACAGCGGCAGCAGCACCAGCGGCAGGGCGATGGCAAACGACAGCAGCAGCTCACTGCCCAAGCTGCGCAGCGCCATGCCGTCGTCGGGCTGGGGTTCCAGCACCGTCAGTTGCCACTGGGGGTTGTGGTACTGCTCGGCCCAGTAGGTTAGACCGTGAATGCGGATACGGCCATCGGCAGGCGGTGACTCGGGCCAGTGCCAGTCGGCGGGCCAGCCGGGGCTGGCGTAGTGCGGCGTGCCGTCGGCGGCTTGGAGCTGGAACAGCAGCGGCCCCAGCGCCACGTCGGACGACAGGCGGCTGCGGTTGGTTTGCTGTTCGGTGGCGCGCAGCACGATCAGGGCATGTTCGGGCGGCGCGGGGGCCAGGGGCAGGCTGTCGAGTAACTGCTGGGTGTAGTTGGGCAGGGCGCGCACCTCGGGGCCGCCCAGGCGCAGCGCCAGCCAGTCGATGCCGACCAGCACGGCAAAGCACAGCGCCAGCGCGCCCAGCAGCACGGCCACCACGCGCCGGGTCAGCGTGGGTTGGCGCAGCGCGGCCCCGTACTGGCGGAGGTGACGCAGGGCGGTGTTCACGCGCTGACCCACTGGTAGCCCACGCCGCGCACGGTGCGGATGTGCTCGGCCCCGACTTTGCGCCGCAGGTTGGACAGATGGACTTCGATGGTGGCGGGGTCTACCGGTTCGCCCAGCGGTTCCAGCCGCTGGCCCAGCACGCTTTTGGAGACGATGCTGCCCGGCTCGCGCGCCAGCTCGACCAGCAGGCGGAACTCGCGCGCCGACAGCTCCAGCGGCACGCCGTCCTTCCAGGCCTCGTGCGTGCGTGGCGCAATCCGCAGCGCGCCCAGCGTCCAGCAGGTGCTGGCTTGGCGGGCGTAGCGCCGGGTCACGGCCCACAGGCGGGCGGTGAGTTCGGCCATCGCAAAGGGTTTGACCACGTAGTCGTCCGCGCCGCCTTCTAGCCCGGCCAGCCGGTCGCTCAGCGCCGAGCGGGCGGTGATGACGATCACTGGCACGTCGGCCTGTTCGGCACGCCACTGGCGCAGCAGTTGCACGCCTTCGCCATCGGGCAGGCTCCAGTCCAGCAGGACGGCATCAAAGCCGTCGTGGCCCTGGGCGCTGGCGTCGGCCAAGCTGCGCACCCAGACGGCGCTCAGGCCCTCCAGGCGCAACGCGGCCAGCAGGGCTGCGCCCAAATCCAGGTCGTCTTCGACAATCAATACATGCATGGGGTACTCCGGGGCTGCTGCGCCAGATTCCACCACAGGGGTTGGTGCGGCAGCGCGGGGCGGCGCGCGTCTTTGGCTGCGCTTAAGGTTGGTTTTTTCAGAATGCCGACCAGATCACCTTTTGGAGGACTTCTGCATGCACATCGCCACCCCGCCCCACCTGCCCACCCTCAGCCGCCGCCGCTGGCTGCTCACCGCCCTGGCCAGCGCCGGTCTGGCCGCCTGCGGTGGCGGCCATGCCGACGAGGGCACGCCCACCCCCAGCACCGACCCCGCGTTGACCGCCGCTGCCCAAGCCGCCGTGGCGCAAGGGTTGGTTGGCGTCACGCTGGGGCTGGTCGAGCCCGAGAAAATCCGGCTGAGCAGCGCCGGGCTGCGTCGCCAGTCGGGCGCGGCTTTGCAAACCAGCGATGCGCTGTACTTCGGCTCCAACGCCAAGGCCATGACCGCCATGACGCTGGCGCGGCTGGTCGATCTAGGCACCTTGCGTTGGGACTTGACCTTGACCCAAGCGCTGGGCAGCGTGCCTGGTATGCGCGCCGAGTACGGCCCCATCACCCTGCAACAGTTGCTAGACCACCAAGGCGGCATCCTCGCCATGAACGGCACCAGCGACGACGAAGATCGCTTCCTGGCCGCCCTGCTGGCCGACCCCAATCCGCTGCCGACCACGGTGCAAGGCCGCCGCCGTTACGCCGCGCAATGGCTGCTGGGCCAAACACCGCCCACGGGCGTGACGCCGGGGCGGGACTTTCATTACTCCAACGGCGGCTACATGCTGGCCGCCGTCATGGCCGAAGCAGCTACCGGGCTGGACTTTGAGGTGCTGCTGCGCCAGCACTTGGCCCAGCCGCTGGGGCTGAATCTGCACACCCTCAAGCTGTCGCAACTCGATGCGAATCAACCCCGGGGCTACACCGGATTGCCCCAGGCGCTGACCGAGCAGGTGCCGCCCGAGGCCGACGTTGAAGACTGGCTCTACACCCTGGCTCCGGCGGGCGAATACGCCTGCACCGGCGACAGCTACGCCCGCTGGCTGCACATCCTGATGCGCGCCCTGCGCGGCGGCAGCACCCCGCTGCCCGCCAGCGCCGTCGCCCGCCTGCGCGCCCTGTCCGCCGACAACTACGCCTTGGGCTGGCAGGCCCTGAGCCTGAACGGCAAGCGGGTGCTGGCCCACACCGGCAGCACGGGCAGTTTCATGAGTCTGGCGGTGCTCGACCCCAACGGCCAGTGGGCCGCCTTCGGCCTGACCAACACCGGCTACATGGATGCCGCCACGGGTGCAAGCTGGGTGCAGACGCTGCTGAACGAGGCCCTGGCCCCCTTCACCCAGTCGTGGTTGGCGGCGGGCTGAGCTTATTGGTGAGCGCGGCTGCGGCAGGGGCAGGTGGTGGTCATGGTTCGATCTCCTGTAGCTTGTCGGTCTCAGGCATGCGGGTCAGCCCGGCGTGACTAGCAGCCAGAAAGTCGGCAGCTCAGAGGGTGTGGTCAGGTGTTGAAGCTGTTTTCCGCTCCAACACCATCCCATCCCCATAACTG
>CALMOI010000247.1 GCA_937871735.1 uncultured Comamonadaceae bacterium | reverse complement strand
TGGGTCAAAGCATCAAACTCGCCATTGGCGCGGTGAACGTATAAAGCGGTGATGATCCAAAAGAAAATGAACATCGCCAAAATCACTGCCACGCCCAAGGTGTAAACCGAAGTCTCACCGCCCAAACGTTGGCCCATCAACGCGGGGTTGAAGGCGACCACCAAAATCAAGCCATAAAACAGCACCAACACCACGGCCACCAAAGACCATGACAGTTGGCTGCGTTTGCGCACCAGTTCGTCGAAATGCGGGTTTTCTCGAATCCGCTTGTAAATTTGTTCACTCATGTCGTTTTACTGCTGTGAGATTTGTGAATGTCCCGGCCCCAATGGCCTGGCCTCGGCCACTTGACGCGCCCAGCATGTACGTGGGGATGGCACAGGTGCCAATCGAACAGGGGTGCGGCTCGGTTGGTGGGGCATGTGCTGTGCATCAAGCAGTTGCCCCGAACTTATCGACGCTGAGAACGTGTTCCTAGCGTTGGGTGTCGCCCAAATTCCACCCGTTTCGCCATTCACGGCGCGGTTGTTGCAACCCAACAGCAGTTTTTCTTTACACAACGCCCACTTGCTCGCCCTCCGGTGCCGAAGTGGAGCAATGGCGTTGATTTGCCGACAGATGTTGTAAAAAAGAGATTATTACGTGTAACTTACGTGCAAATGGCAATCAAGCCAAGAGCAGCGCCAGCACGGGAAGCACCAGCGCGGCGCGTGCTTCGTCGATCTGCACGTCGCCGCGCGCGGTGGCGGCTTGCGCATCGCCCCGGTGCAGTTGCTTGACCTTGTCGCCCATCTGTCGGCGCTCGGGCGGGGTGAAGCTGGCAAAGGCGCGGCGCAGCAGGGGCAGGCGCTCGATGAAGGTGGCGTGATCCAGCCCTTGCAGCCATTCGTCCATCACCGGCCAGAGCGCGTCGTGGTGCAGCAGCAAAAGGCCGCTGCCGCGCAGCAGCCCGGCCAGCCAAGCGGTGGATTCGGCGGGCGGTACCACCGGGGCCAGGGCCAGACGGGCGCGGCGCGCCAGTTCGTCAGTGGTGACGCGCTGGCGGTCGAACAGCAGGCGCAGCGCAAAGCCGCGCAGGCCGGGGGCGGCGGCTTCGCTGTCGGCCAGTTGCGTCAGGCCCACCAGCCAGTCGTCGCGCAAGTCGGTGTTGTCCAGCGTGTCTAGGGCGACTTGCACCGCGTCCACGCGGTTCATCAGCTCGGTGGCCGCGTCTTCGGCGATGCCGTTGGCGGCGGGCAGCAGGCCGATGGTGATGCGCTCGACCAGCCCGGTGATGATGGGGCCGACGCTGCTGGCATCGGTGCCGCGCACGTCGCCGTAGCGGGCCACGCGCGCCAGCGGCGGCAGCGCATCCATCAAATGCGCAATGTCGGCGGACAAGGCGGCTTGGTTTTGCACGCAGCGCAGAAGCACCTGTACCGCGCTGGGCAACTGAGCCAGCACGGCGTGATCGAGCAAGCGGGTCAGCGTCGGCAGCTCGCTGCTGCCCTGGGCTTGTTCGCTCAAACGCTGGCTGGCGGCGGTTTCGATGGTGTTGCCAAAGCGGCTGGCGTCGATCAGCGCCAGCGCCAGTTCGGGCTGCCAGCGCAGTTCCCAAGTCTCGCGGAAGGTGCCGGTGCGGTTGTTGTCCCGCTGCAAGGTGCCCCAGTCCACGTTCAGCAGCGTCAGGCGGTGCAGCAAGCGGCTGCGCTCGCGGCCACCTTCGTCGCGCAAATCCAGCTCCAGAGGTTTGGATTCGGTGGTGACTTTCAGGCGCAGGCGCTTTTGCTGCGCTTCCAGATCGCGCTGCAAGGGCGCAGCCGCCATGTTGGACGGCACGTGCCCAATGCCGTGCCCCACTTCCAGCCGACTTTGCACCACCCGCAGCGGGCCGGTGTCGCCGTGGCACAGCACGGTCAGGATGGCCTCGCGCAGCTCGGTCAACCCGGCCAGCGGTTTGCCACGCAGCGCCGCCAAGGTGTCAGACAGGCGCACGGTTTCGATCACGCTGGCCGACGAAGCGTCCATGTCTTGCTCGCGCATCAGCCGCGCCGCTTCCACCACCCAGCGCAGCCCGGCTTGCTCGGGGTTGCGCCAGACGTGGCCGTACCAACCGGGCGAGGTCACGCCCGCGCCGTAACCGCTGGCGCTGGTCAGGCGCTGCGCGCTCCACGGCACCCAAGTCGCGGCGACTTTGGTTTTGGGCAGTCCTTTGAGCAGCGCTGCGTCGGCCTTGACCGCGCCTTTGGGCGGCTGCATCAGCGCCGACAAGTGCCACGCGCCGCAAATCACCGCGATGTTTTGAAACCCCGCCTTTTGCGCCTCGCGGATGCGGCTGCGCATGTGCGCCTCACGCCTGGACTCGCGCAGATCGGGCGCGGGCGCGTGTTCACGCAACGCCGTCATGGCTTCGGCGATAGCAGCAAACAGCTCGTTGGCATCTTGCCGCTGCTCGACTTCAATTTCCCACCACTGTTCGGGGTCGTCGTAGCCCGCCGCCCGTGAGAGTTCACCAATCGGGTCGATGCGCAGGCTGTTGAAGTCGCGCAGCCCGTCGTCATCCTTGTCCGCGTCTTCGGGCGATGCAGCTTCTGGGGTGGGGGGAGATTCGGCGCTGGGCGTTTCGGCGGCGGCCTCCGGTTCAGCCACTGCTGTGTGATCCACAGGTGCGCCTGACTCGACTTCAGTGATGGGCTGGACAGCTTGCGCCGCTTCGGCCTCCTTGGCTGCTGCGGAGGCCAGCTCTGCGGCTTTGGCGGCGGCCTCTTCGGCGATTGCTTCGGCGAAACCGTGGGTGGGCGGCAAGTCCATGAACCACAGCGGCACTTGCTGGGCTTGCGCGTGTTGCAGCGCCTGCCACTCGGGCGAGAACTCGGCCAGCGGGTAGAACACGCCGTGCTGCGGCCCGTCCACCGGGTAGACCAGCAGCGCCACCGGCGGGCGCATCTCGGGGTCGGCCACCAGCGCGGCCAGCGTGTCAGCCTCGGGCGGGCCTTCCAGCAAGATCACGTCCGGCGCTTGCGCAGTCAGCGCCGCTTTGAGCGCCCGAGCGCAGCCGGGGCCGTGGTGGCGGATGCCGTAATAGCGCAGGGTGGTGTCCATAACTTAAAGCCTCTTTAGGTGGCAACCATAAAGCCTTCGAGATTGGTGGCGAAGTGCTTGAGGGGTGTCCAGTGGGTCAAGATGCGATCAAATTTTTCTAGAGCGGCGCTGTTGCCCAAAGAGTTTTTAGGGAGTAGCTGTCCGTGGGTAATATAAATGAGGGACATAGTTGACTGTTTGGCCATTTCAGCAATGCGCGATTTTCTGTAAAGAATAGGGTGGTAGTAGTTGCCACGCAGATGGGCCAGTCGTTGCGTCCAAGACAACCAATAAGGCAAGAATGAAAAAAAGAAAACTCCACCTGGTTTAAGAATGCGCCGGATTTCTTGCAGCGATGCTTGGTCGTCGTGCACATGCTCCAAAACACCAAAGCTGACGACGAGGTCAAACTCGCCATCGGCAAAGGGCAGGGCTGAAGGATGGGTGAGCGCTACCACGGGAATGGACTGCTCGCTCAGGATCGGCGTGGCTTGGGCGAAGGCGCTGTCAGGATCACTGGATTGGATGTCACACGACACCACATTGAACCCTCGCTGCTTGAGTAAATAGCTGATATGGCCTTTGCCGCATCCCCAATCCAATACTTTGATTTTTTTGCCGGGTTTTAAAAATTGCGAGGCTAAGAAATCTACCATACGGACATAAAGACCCTGTGTGGCACCACCCAAAAAGCGATGAGTTTCATGGCGCTGCGCAATTTGCATCAAATACGCATCGAGCTCCACTGGGGCCATCATTTTTTGCCTGAGTATGGCGGGACTAAAACCTGCCATCAAATTTGCATCCAAAAGAAAATCCTCCTGTTTTAATTTTTAAAATCAAGCGACTCACGCCACGTCCATGCAAGCCCGGTACAAGTCCTTCCAGCCGTCGCGTTCTTTGGCCACGGTTTTCAGGTATTCGAGCCAGACCAGCTTGTCTTGCACCGGGTCTTTGATGACCGCGCCGGTCAGGCTGGCGGCCAGGTCGGCGGCGCGCAGCACGCCGTCGCTGTAGTAGCCCGCCATCGCCATGCCGTGGCCGAGCACCGAAATCGCTTCGGCGGTCGATAAGCTGCCGCTGGGCGATTTCAGCTTGGTCTTGCCGTCTTCGGTCAAGCCGTTGCGCAGTTCGCGGAACACGGCGACCACGCGGCGCACTTCGGCCAGCGCGGGTTTTTCAGCAGGCAGCTCCAGTGCGCGGCCCAACTCGCCCACGCGGCGGCTGACGATGCTGACTTCTTCGTCAAAGGTGTCGGGCGGGGGCAAGATCACGGTGTTGAAGCGCCGCATCAGCGCCGACGACATCTCGTTCACGCCCTTGTCGCGGTTGTTGGCGGTGGCAATCACGTTGAAGCCGCGCCGCGCCTGCACTTCCATGCCCAGTTCGGGCACGGGCAAGGTTTTTTCTGACAGCAAGGTGATCAGCGTGTCTTGCACTTCGCTGGGCACGCGGGTCATTTCTTCCAGGCGCGCCAGCTTGCCGCCTTGCATGGCTTTGAGCATCGGGCTGGCGACCAGCGCGGCTTCAGACGGGCCTTCGGCCAGCAGGCGGGCGTAGTTCCAGCCGTAGCGCAGCGCCGATTCGTCGGTGCCCGCCGTGCCTTGAATCAGCAGCGTGGAGTCGCCACAAATGGCGGCGGACAGGTGCTCCGACACCCAGCTCTTGGCCGTGCCCGGCACGCCGTACAGCAGCAGCGCGCGGTCGGTGGCCAGCGTGGCGACGGCGATTTCAATGATGCGGCCTTGGCCGATGTACTTGGGGCTGACTTCAAAGCCGTTGTCCAGCGTGCCGCCCAGCAAATAGGTTTTGACGGCCCACGGCGACAGCAGCCAGTTGGGCGGACGCTGGCGCGTGTCGGCCTTGGCCAGCTCGGCCAGTTCGTGGGCGTATTGCTGCTCGGCGTGCTGGCGCAGCACGGCATTGAGTTGGGTGGTGTCGGTCACAGGGGCAGCTCCTTGATGAATTGCTGTTTGGCGCGCAAATGGGTTTGAATCAGGTCGGTTTGTTTGGCCGCTTGGCGCAGGTGCCAGACGATGCCCGATTGCGTTTGGGCAGCGGCCAGCGCGGTTTCGGTGGCGCTGTGGCAGCGTTGCAGGGCCAAGGCGAGCGTGGGCAAATCAGCATCGGCGGCCCGCAGTGCGGCCAAGTTCAGCAGCTCAATGCGCAGGCCCCACTGCTCGTGTGCGGCGCTGGTGTTGCCCAGTTGCATGAATTTGTCCAAGCCCCAGCCCGCACCGCTGGCGGCCTCGGCGACGCGCTGGGTCAGGGCGGACGGCCAAGGCTCGGTGTAAGCGCGCAGTCCTTGCAGGGCGCGGCCCAGTTGATCGGCTTCAAGTTGCGCAATCACATGCCGTTGCCGCGCTTCAGCATTCAGCGTGGCCCACAGCACATCGCAGTGGTCTTTGGCATTGTTTTTGTGGGCATAGGCCAGATCCAGCAGCGCGCTGGCCCAGTCGCTGTCGGCAAAGTGGCTGGCGGCTTGGGCCAAGCCGGGCAGCAGCGCATCGGCCCATTCGCTGGCTTGCAGCAGGGGCAACAGTTGCGCTGGATTTGCTTGCGCTTGTTGGCTCCAGCGTGCCGGGGGCACCAGCGCCAGCACTTGCCGCAGCCAAAAGGCGCGCTCGCCTTCGCGTATCGCGCCGCCGTAACTGGCGGCGGGCGGCGTGGCGGCAATGCCGTCGCGTTCCCAGCTTTTGTCGATGGCGCTGGGCGGCTCTACCGTCAACTGGGGCGCGTTGCTGCCCAGCAAGCGGCTGACCGAGCCCAGCAGTCCGCCGGATGTGGG
>CALMOI010000246.1 GCA_937871735.1 uncultured Comamonadaceae bacterium | reverse complement strand
AAATCACAAGCAGTCAAACTGCTGCAATGCAGCAATTTGACTATTCTAGCGCCACCTCATGTAACAACTTTAAGGATCAATCTTACCATTTTAGATAACAACCAAACTTTAATCAGCTAACTCGCCCACCAGATCCGGCCTCACACATATAGACCAAACCGGAGTTGGTGACAAATGAGCGCTAAAGAGCGCTTTTTATCAGGGAGATTGATAAACCATCGAGCTCAAGGCTCGAATTAGACGTAGAAATGGCAGGGCTAACGTGTATCTGATTTACTTTTTGTCACGTAACTCGCGCCGCAAGATCTTGCCCACGGGAGATTTGGGCATGTCAGCGCGGAACTCGATCAGCTTGGGCTGCTTGTAGCCGGCCAAGCGCGCCTTGCAGAACTCGCGCACTTGGGCTTCGGTGAGTGCGGGGTCTTGTTTGACGATCACTAACTTCACGGCTTCGCCGGTGCGGATGTCGCTGACCCCAACAGCGGCGCATTCAAGCACGCCAGGGCATTCGGCCACCACTTCTTCGACTTCATTGGGGTAGACGTTGAAGCCGCTGACCAAGATCATGTCTTTCTTGCGATCAACGATTTTGAAGTAGCCGCGCGCGTCCATGATGCCGATGTCGCCGGTGCGGAAGTAGCCGTCAGCGGTCATGACCTTGGCGGTTTCGTCGGGGCGTTGCCAGTAACCGGCCATGACTTGCGGGCCGTGAATCACGATCTCGCCGGGTTGGCCCAAGGTGGTGACTTCCATGCCCGCGTCATCCAGCAATTTCATGCGGGTGCTGGGCAACGGCAAACCGATGGTGCCGGTGAATTCGTGCGAGGTCACGGGGTTGCAGCTCACAGTGGGCGAGGTTTCCGACAGGCCGTAGCCCTCGCAGATGGGGCAGCCGGTTTCTTCCAACCAACGCTGCGCCACCGCGCTTTGCACCGAAGAACCGCCGCCCACCGACACCTTCAGGTGCGACCAGTCCACGGTGTGGAAATCCGGGTGATGCACCAGCGCGTTAAACAGCGTGTTCACAGCCGGGAAGCTGTGGATGTGGTGAGGTGCCAGCGCTTTGAGCACCGCAGGCAAGTCGCGCGGATTGGGAATCAGCACCAGTTTGCCACCCGTGCGCAGCGACAGCATCATGCCCACCGTGAAGGCGAAGATGTGGTACAGCGGCAGCGCACACACGGTGGTGGGCTGCTCGCCTGCGGGCACTTTTTGCATCGCCGGGTTGTACCAAGCCTGCGCTTGCAGCACGTTGGCCACCACGTTGCGGTGCAGCAGCACCGCGCCCTTGCTCACGCCGGTGGTGCCGCCGGTGTACTGCAACACCGCCACGTCGTCGCCCTGAATGCTGGGGGCTTTGAAGCCCGCACTGCGCCCCAAAGCCAGCGCATCGTTGAAGCGCACCGCGTGGGGCAAGTGGTATTCAGGCACCATTTTTTTGACGTTGCGCACCACGAAGTTGACCAACCCGCCCTTCAACCACCCGAGTTGGTCGCCCAAAGCGCACAGCACGATGTGCTTGACGGGCGTGTCAGCCAAACACTTTTCCAGCGTGTTGGCAAAGTTCTCAATGATGATGATGGCCTTGGCACCGCTGTCTTTGAGCTGGTGCTCCAACTCGCGTGGGGTGTAGAGCGGGTTGATGTTGACCAGCACCAGCCCCGCCCGCAAGATGGCAGCCACGGCCATCGGATATTGCGGCGTGTTGGGCATCATCACCGCCACGCGGTCGCCTTTGGTCAGACCGAGACTTTGCAAATAGCCCGCCAAAGAGCGGCTGAGCTTGTCGGTGCGGCCAAAGCTCACGTCTTTACCCATGTAGCTGTAGGCCGTACGCTGGGCGTATTGCTGGAAGCTCTCGTCCATCAAGGCGGCCAGCGAGGCGTAGTGCGCCGGGTCAATGTCAGCGGGCACGCCTTCGGGGTAGCTGCTGAGCCAGGGGCGCTCGGTCAAAAGGGTCATGATCGTGGTCTCCTTGAATGGCAGTCATTGTCCACGCCACACACCCGGCAAGCCAACCTGTGTTTCCCTGATGCCAGTGGCGGTACTGCCGGTATCAGCGCGATGACCTGCCCGCCCGTGATGCACACCGCTTTCATCGGTACAACTGACGTGGACTTGCATGACACGCTAGGATGAAGACCCTTCGCCGATGTTGCTCCACCTCTGCCGCGCCCTGCGGCTTGCGCCTGAGGCGCTCTCCGGCGGCAACGTCATCCACCCACCCGTCAGGCTCGATAGCGTCGCTAGCGTGTCTGACCGAACCGGGCCCCGGACGATGCAATTTTCACAACCTCGCACGCTGAGCGAACTTCTCGCTCAAGCCGACACCCAGGCTCCCGCTCCCGAGCGGCACCTGTGGCTGATTCATTTGCTCAACTGGCTGCGCCAACCCGGCCCGCCCAGCCCCTACACCCCAGGCGACTGGCCCGACCCTGTCGAGTACAGCCCTTGGCCCGTGCGCCGCCTGCGCCACCTGCTGGATGTGCTGGAGCAGCGCCCGCAAGATCGGCTGCACATCTCCGCCTTGCTGCGCCACACGCTCAGTCGGCTTGATGCCACCGGGCTGCTGGCCGACTACGGCTTTGCACCGCGCCAAGGCTTCTTGAGCGAATTGGCCGAGCGGATGCGCTTGGTCTGCCTGCCCGGCACGCCGCAAACCAACGATCTGGGCGAGCTGTTTCACCTGCTGCTGTCACGCTCAGACGATATGGCTTGGCTGAGCGCCTTAGACCCGGCCACGGTCGAGCGCATGGTGGCCCTGTGTTCAACCCCCAAAGCTGGCACCAATCCACCTTGGCAAGCGTCGGCAATTGAGTCGATTCAATTGCTGGCCAGCCAGATGCGGGCGGGTGGGCTGTCACCCGCCATGCGTCAGCGCATGGACCGAGGTCTGCTGGCCAGCCAGCCGTTTCACCGCGTGGTGCAGGCGGCTGAAGCACTGCGCGACAACTCCGATTTGCCAGCCTGCGCCCAAACCCTGCGCGACGTGCTGCACGCCTGCTGCACCGCAGCCGACAGCGTGCGCAGCCATTTGGACGAGCACGGCATCTCGGTCGATTTGGTGTTTCAAGTGGATCAAATCCACTCGCGTAGCCGCCGCATCGACGTCTTGCTCGACACCCTGATCGCCAGCCCCGAAACCAGCGCGACCGCTCTGCGCGCGCTGGTGCTGCATCTGGTGCAAGCCGGGCAGGAACGGCGCAGCGTCCGCGCCTTGTTCACGCAGCACTACGGGCTGCTGGCGCGCAAAGTCACCGAACGCAGCGCCGAAACGGGCGGCCACTACATCACCCGCGACTTGGTGGAATACCGCACCATGCTGCGCGAAGCCTCGGGCGGCGGAGCCATCATCGGGCTGACCACATTGATGAAGTTCGCCATTGGCGCATTCAGCTTGCCGGTGTTTTGGTTCGGGTTTTGGGCGGGCGTGAATTACGCGGTCAGCTTTGTCGTGGTGCAGTTGCTGCACCTGACGGTGGCCACCAAACAACCCGCGATGACCGCCCCCACCCTGGCCGCCAAGCTGGAAGACGTGGGCCGCACCGATGCCGCCAACCCCGCCGCGCAAGAAACCATCGACAGCTTTGTGGACGAGGTGGCGCACCTGCTGCGCTCGCAAATCGCGGGCATTGTGGGCAACTTGCTGCTGGTGATGCCAGTGGTGCTGCTGGCCCAAGGCTTGATGTGGTCATTGACCACTAAACCGCTGATCGGGGCAGACAGCGGCCACTACGTGCTGCACTCGCTGACGCTGCTGGGGCCGACTGCGCTGTTTGCCGCCTTCACCGGGGTGCTGCTGTTTGCCTCCAGCTTGATCGCGGGCTGGGTCGAGAACTGGTTTGTTTACCACCGACTCGACAGCGCCATTGCTTGGAATCCGCGTTTTATTACCGTGCTCGGCCCGCGCCGGGCGCAGCGCTGGGCGCACTGGTGGCGGCACAACATTTCAGGCTTGGCCGCCAATGTGTCGCTGGGGATGATGCTGGGTGTGATTCCTGCCGTGTGCAGCTTTGTGGGCCTGCCGCTGGAGGTGCGCCACGTCACGCTGGCCGCCGGACAACTGGCCGCCGCCATTGGCGCGCTGGGCACCGGCATCTTCCAGCAACCGGATTTTTGGTGGTGCGTGGCTGCGATTCCAGTGATTGGCTTGCTCAACTTAGGCGTCAGCTTCAGCTTGGCGTTCAAGGTGGCGCTGGCCTCGCGCGGCTTGCGCGTGCAAGAGCGTGGCCGACTCTACGCCGCCTTGGGTGAGCGCTGGCGCAAGCACCCGCGCAGCTTCTTCCTGCCGCCGCGTGCCACACCAGACGCACCGGGAAATTGACCCGCCCCAAACGACGCTAGGCTGATTCAATCGCCTTGCCCATGTCTTCAATCACCTTCTTGGCATCGCCGAACACCATCATGGTCTTGTCCATGTAGAACAGTTCGTTGTCCAGACCGGCGTAACCGGCGGCCATCGAACGCTTGTTGACGATGATGGTCTTGGCCTTGAAGGCTTCCAAAATCGGCATGCCGTAGATCGGGCTGCCCTTTTGCAGCGCAGCGGGGTTCACCACGTCGTTCGCGCCCAAGATGATGGCCACGTCGGCTTGGCCGAATTCGCCGTTGATGTCTTCCATCTCAAACACTTGGTCGTAAGGCACTTCGGCTTCGGCCAGCAGCACGTTCATGTGACCGGGCATGCGGCCCGCCACCGGGTGAATCGCGTACTTCACGTTGATGCCTTTGTGCATCAGCTTCTCGGCCAGTTCGTTGACTGCGTGCTGGGCGCGCGCCACCGCCAGACCGTAGCCGGGCACGATGATCACGGTTTCAGCGTTGGCCAAGATGTAGGCCGCGTCGTCAGCGCTGCCGCTCTTGACGGGGCGCTGTTCGGTGCTGCCCGCCACTGCGGTGCCCGCTTCGCCACCAAAGCCGCCCAAGATCACGCTGAAGAACGAGCGGTTCATGGCCTTGCACATGATGTAGCTCAAGATTGCACCCGAGCTGCCCACCAGCGAACCGGCAATGATCAGCATCGAGTTGTTCAAGCTAAAGCCAATGCCCGCCGCAGCCCAACCCGAGTAGCTGTTGAGCATCGACACCACCACCGGCATGTCGGCCCCGCCAATCGGGATGATGATGAGCACGCCCATCACAAAACTCAGCGCCAGCATGGCGAAGAAAGCAGGCCAGCTTTCAGTGAACATGAACGCCAAGCCCAAGCCGACCGTGGCCAAGCCCAACACCAAGTTCAGTTGATGCTGACCCGAGAAGCTCACCGGCGTGCCTTGGAACAGGCGGAACTTGTACTTGCCCGACAGCTTGCCAAACGCAATCACCGAGCCGCTGAAGGTGATCGCCCCAATGGCCGCACCCAAGAACAGCTCCAAGCGGTTGCCGGTCGGAATGGGCGCGCCCTTTTCCAGCCCGTGCAGCATCGCCCAAGGCTCAGCCACCGCCGCCACGGCGATGAACACCGCCGCCAAACCAATCATGCTGTGCATGAAGGCGACCAGCTCGGGCATCTTGGTCATCTCGACCTTGTTGGCCATGTACGCGCCCAAGCTGCCACCGGCCAGCAAACCCACCAGCACCCAAGTCAAGCCTTGAATGCCATTGAGGTTCGCGTGCTCAGCCATCGTGAAGATCAAGCCGATGGTGGTCAGCACGGCAATCGTCATGCCGATCATGCCGAACAGGTTGCCTCGGAGCGAAGTCGTCGGGTGGCTCAAACCCTTGAGCGCCTGAATGAAGCAGACGCTGGCCACCAAGTACAGCAACGTGACAAGGTTCATGCTCATTTGGCGGCTCCTGATGCGGCAGCGGGTGCCTTCTTGTCTTTCTTCCTGAACATTTCCAACATCCGGCGCGTCACCAAAAAGCCGCCGAACACGTTCACGGCGGCCAGCGCCACGGCCAGCACGCCCATGGTTTTGCCCAGCGGGGTTTCAGTGAGCGCGGCAGCCAGCATGGCCCCGACGATGACGATGGCCGACACCGCGTTGGTCACTGCCATCAGCGGCGTGTGCAGCGCGGGCGTGACCGTCCAGACCACGTGGTAGCCCACGTAAATTGCCAGCACAAAAATAATCAAGTTGATGAGTGTGGGAGACACTGCGTCCATGATGGTTGTCCTCGGTGGATGCTAGGTTTACTTGGTGCGGACGCTGCCGCTTTGCGTCATCAGGCAAGCGGCCACGATGTCGTCTTCCAGATCGATCTTCAGCTCGGCGCTGTCTTTGGGCAGCACCAGTTTGAGGAAGTCCAGCACGTTGCGGGCATACAGCGCGCTGGAATCTGCGGCCACCAGCGCGGGCAGATTGGTCTCGCCGACCAAGGTCACGCCGTACTTTTGCACCGTCTTGCCCGCCTCGGTCAGCGGACAGTTGCCGCCGATGCCGTCAGCCGCTTTGCCAGCCGCGATGTCGATGATCACGGAGCCGGGCTTCATGGCCTTGACCATCTCTTCGGTGATGAGCACCGGCGCAGCGCGGCCCGGAATCAGCGCGGTAGAGATCACCACGTCGGCTTGCGCCACACGCTTGGCGACTTCCACCTTTTGGCGCTCCAGCCAGCTCGGCGGCATGGGGCGCGCATAACCGCCCACGCCTTCGGCGGCTTCTTTTTC
>CALMOI010000245.1 GCA_937871735.1 uncultured Comamonadaceae bacterium | reverse complement strand
TGGCTCATGGGGGTCACGCCCCCGCCGGGCGACCCGGTGTTCAGGGTTGGCGGGCTGCCGGTCGTGCCGATCATGATCGCCGTGACCGCCAGCCTGATCTTCGGCAGCTTCTTGGCGTGGTATCTCTCCCGGCCGCTCGAACACCTGCGCTGGGGGCTGGAGCGCATGGCGGAAGGCCAACTGGACACGCGGGTCGAGCCGCTGATGAACGGACGCCGCGACGAGATTGCCGATCTGGCTCACGACATCGACGGCATGGCGGCGAAACTACAGACGATGGTTGCCGCACGCGACCGGCTGCTGCACGACATCTCCCACGAACTGCGCTCGCCGCTGTCGCGCATTCAGGCAGCAATTGGGCTGTTCAAGCAAGGTTCGTCTTCGGCGGATGTCATGGTCGATCGTGCCGAGCGGGAAACCGAGCGTCTGGAGGCGCTGATCGACGAAATGCTCACGCTGCATCGGCTCACAGCCGCAGCGCCGATCGCGCGCAGCGCGGTCGACATGATCGAGATCCTGCACGACATTGCCGCCGACGCGGACTTTGAGGCACGTGCGAAAAACCGCTCCGTGCGCATCGAGACGCCGGAACACTTCGTGGCTCATGTTGATGGCGACCTGGTTTATCGCGCCTTCGAGAATGTGATCCGCAACGCCGTCAAGCACACAGCCGAGGCGAGCACCGTGGAGGTGCATGCGCGCCTGGTTGCCAATGACGAGCAGCTTGAAGTCGTCGTCGTTGACTACGGGCCGGGCGTGCCACCGCACATGCTCGAAACCATCTTCGAGCCGTTCGTGCGGATGGAGCAACAGTACACGGGGGGCGGTTCCGGCCTCGGCTTGACCATCGCGAGAAGTGCATTGCTAGCCCACGGCGGCACCATTGAAGCCTCGCTTGCCGACAGCGGCGGCCTTCGTGTCAGGATGACGTTGCCCGAAAGAACGCCAAGGATCGAGGATGCAGTAGGCACTGAGCGCCAGTCGTAGCGCTCAAAAACAGCAGTGCTTGAACCCCCTTGGCCACAGAGATGCTTCTACTTTGTGCCTTTAACCGCCTCAGATTGGCGCTGATAGTCTTCGTAGGACGTCTTGGTGCTGTTCATGCAGCGGTTGCGCTCTTGCATATCGATGAGCTTGTTGCACTTGTCTTTTTGCCACTCTTGGCCCATGTCGTACCACTGCTGAGACGAGCAACTGGGCAAACCCACAGCTGCAACGAGGGCGATGAGAAGAGGTGATATGCGCAAAGTGAACTCCGTTTGAGGTTTGAATAGGTCGGGCTGCTGTAGCTTAAGAGCATCTGCAACTGCCCTCACAACCGCGCCAGCGCCGCCCGCACCTCATCCACGCTCAGCACTTCAGACAGCACGACAGGGGCGCGTCCGGCTTGGTAGATCACGTAGACCGGCACGCCGTTGCGGCCCAGTTGGGCCAAGGCTGCGGTGATGGTGGGGTCGCGGCGCGTCCAGTCGGCGCGCAGGAGCTGTACTTTTTTGGCGGCAAAGTCGGCCAACACGGCGGGGTTGACCAGCGTGGTTTTCTTGTTGTACTGGCAGGTCACGCACCAGGCGGCGGTGAAGTCAACCAGCACCGGCTGGCCGCTGGCGCGCAGGGCGGCTTCGCGCGCGGGTGTCCAGGCTTGCCAAGTGCCTGCTGGGGCGCTGGCGGGGGCCGAGGCTTCGGGGGCTGCGGTGTTGTGCTCTTCCATGTGGCCCAGTTGCGGGCCCAGGCTGCGGGCCAGCACGGCCAGCAGCGCCAGCGCCAGCGCGCCCAGCAGCAGGCGGGCGCGGCCTGCCAAGGTCAAGGTCCACAGCAAAAACGCGCCGCCCACCAGCAGCGCCAGCAGTGCGGCCACGCCGTCAATGCCGGTTTGCTGACCCAGCACCCACACCAACCAGACCACGGTGGCGAACATCGGGAACGCCAGCAGATGGCGGAAGGTCGCCATCCACGCGCCGGGGCGGGGCAGGGCATAAGCCACGGCGGGAATCCAACTGGCCAGCAGATACGGCAGCGCCAGCCCCACGCCAATCGCGGCAAACACCGCCAGCGCCTGGCCGCTGGGCAAACCCACCGCCAACCCGAGCGACGCGCCCATGAACGGCGCGGTACACGGCGAGGCCACCGCCACTGCCAGCATCCCGGTCAAAAATGCATCGACCACCGGATGCTTGGCTTGCAGTGTCGCCACGCTGGACGGCACAAACTGCCCAAACTCAAACAACCCGGCCAGATTCAGCCCCAGTACGCTGAACAGCGCCGCCAGCGCCGCCACCACCCACGGGTTTTGCAACTGAAAGCCCCAGCCCAAACTCTCGCCCGCAGCGCGCAAGGCCAGCAGCAACGCCCCCAGCGCCATGAACGACAACACCACGCCCGCCGTGTAGGCCAAGCCGCTCAAGCGGTGGGCGCGCCGGTCGTCAGCGTGGCGGGTGAAGCCCAGCACCTTCATCGCCAGCACCGGGAACACGCACGGCATCAGATTCAAAATCAGCCCGCCCAGCAGCGCGCCCAGCAACGCCGCCGCCAAGCCCAGCGCGTCGCCGTTGGCTTGCAAGGGCTGCACCGGGGCCGCGATGGCGGCGGGCGGTGCGGTGCTGGTGCTGACCGTCAGCGCCGGGGCGACGGCAGCGCGGGCC
>CALMOI010000244.1 GCA_937871735.1 uncultured Comamonadaceae bacterium | reverse complement strand
TCGCCGTGAGCCTGCGCGCGATAGAGTCGCTTCGTGATGTCCAGTTGCCCGGCGACTCCCTGCTGTTTGTGGTGGGCGCGATGTGCGGTGTGGCGCTGATGAGCTACCCGCTTTCCATCGGCTTGCTGCTGCTGGCGGCGGTTTTGGGCAACCAAAGCAATTACACGCTGGGCCGCCATTTCGGGCCCAAAGTCTTTCAGTGGGAAGACTCGCGCTTCTTCAACAAAAAAGCCTTTGACCAAGCCCATGCTTTTTACGAGCGCTACGGCGGCATCACCATCATTGCGGCGCGCTTCATGCCATTTGTGCGCACCTTTGCGCCCTTCGTGGCCGGTGTGGCCAACATGACGCGCCGCAAGTTCACCTTTTTTGATGTGACGGGTGGCGCGCTGTGGGTGGGTGGCATCGTCACCGTGGGCTACTTCTTTGGCAACATCCCGTTCGTGAAAGCCAATTTGGACAAAATCATCTGGGCCATGATTTTGATTCCGACGGCTGTGGTCGCGTTGGGGGCTTTGAAGTCCCGCAGCAAGCCCCCAGTGAACAGCGAAAGCGCCGCATCATGAGTGACCACTACGCCATCCTCGGTGTGCCCAGCAGCGCCACGCTGGCCGACATCAAAAAAGCCTTTCGCCAACAAGCCTCGGCTTTTCACCCTGACCGCAACACCTCGCCCGATGCGCCTGCGCGGTTTCGCGCCGTGCAAACCGCCTACGACGTGCTGTCAGACGAAACCAAGCGCCAAGCCTACGACGACAACCGCCGCCGCAACTTGCTCGACAGCCCGCCCGACACCGCCCGCGAAATTTGGGCCAACTACTTCCAGCGCGTGCTGGAGCGCGCCGCCTGAGCCGCTGCCCCGTCCTTGGTTCAGCGCCGCAGCCCCCGGTGGCTCATTCGGCCAACGCGCAGCCCATGCGGCGCGTGCCGCCGTGACCTGAGCAAGGCACTTGCCGGGTGTGTGTCGGGTAAGTGCCACTTGCGTTGGGCCTGCTTGCCCTGATCTATACAAGCCCGCCGATTTTTTGACCGTTTTCGAGTGATTTCGCCATGTACATCTCCCCATTTTTTCGCCAACTGCGCAGCGCCTACCAAGCCGAACTCGACGACCTGACCTTCGACTCCGAAGGCCGCGACGTGCTCAAAAAGCGCCTCACCGCCAAGCGCCGGGAAATCAGCTTTCTGGTGCAGATGATGGAACTCAGCCCCGAGATGGTGGCCGTGGTCATGCACCAAGGCTTGCGCTTCAAGCAGCCGGGCGTGTGGGGCCAAGTGCTGGGCCATGAAGGCGACGACTTGCCCGAATGGGACAGCCTGAGCGCCGCTGTTGAACTGCAACCTTGGGCGCAAGAGCTGGCGCAAACCTTCTTGAAGCAACCGATGGGCGGCTGGTTCATGGTGGTGGCGGCGGCGCTGGAGTACATGCACAGCCACCCGCACCTGCGCGGCAGCACCGCTGACGACGAAGAGCCCGAAGACAGCGCCGACGAATCGCACGGCCAACACGAATCGCGCTCCCAGCGCGCCGCCCGCGATGACGACCGCCATCCCGACGATGACGACGGCACCGACGACACCCAAACCTTGGACGAAGCCGGAGCCGACTGGCTCTCCGACCAAGGCTTTGATCGCAAAGACTGACCCAGGAAATCCCGATGAACAAGCACCTAGCCCTGATCGCCCAAACCCAAAGTTTGATTGCCGCAGGCGACATCGTCGGCGCAGAGTCCGCCTTGGTTGAACTTGCCGATGCCGAAGGCGACCAAGCGCTGATGGTGGTGCTGGAGCAGCTGCCGCCCAAAGACCTGCTGGCCGTGATCCGTGAGTACGACACCTCGCGCGAATCGGTGGTCAATTTGCTGGTCACGCCCGCGCAATTTGCCCGCGCCGTGGTCATCGAAAAGCAGTACAAAGACCTGAGCCGCACCCACCTGCGCGGCATGATGAACGCGGTGATCTTCCGCTCAGACGCGCAACCGCTCGAATTTCTGACCGCCATTGGCGACTTGGAAGGCGGCAGCGAAGCCTTGGCCGACTACTTTGCCGAACGCTGGGCCCGCGTCGAAGCCTTTGCCCGCACCGGCACCTTCGACACCGTGGAAGAAGACGGCGAAATCGTCTCTGAAGACACGTTGCGCGCCCAAGCCTACGCCCGCCCCAAGCTCGATCAAGACGAAGTGGCTGACCAAGATTGGATGGAATTAGCGTGGCTGCTGCGCTATGAAATCCCTGATTTATTCATCGAAACGCTGCTGGTGCTGCGCGCCAAAGCCCGCGCCCACGACCTCGGTTTGGGCGACGAATTTGATACAGAAGAAGACGACGGCAAGGTCGAAACCAGCGCCACCGACCGGGGCCGCATCACCCAAGCCTCGCTCGACCCGGACGAAGAACAGGCCATCTGATGACCACCGAAGCTACCGCACCCGCCGGACTGACGCTGCACGATGCCCGCCCGTTCTTTGAACGTGCGCTGGCTTACGGCATGCAGCACGGCTTGATCGACCGCGTCAAGCTGGACAGCTTCAGCGTGGACGCGCCCAAAGGCATGGTGCAAATTGCCCGCTACTTTGGCAGCGAATACCTGCGCCCCGAACTGGAGCTGGCCCGCGTGCGGCTGGTGAACTTGGTCAGCCTGTGCCTGGAACACCAAAGCGGCGGCGACCTGCACCGTGCCGCCGTGGCGCTGCGTGACCACACGCTGCTGTCGCGCTCCAAAGGCGGCTCGGACATGCTGAAAGCGCTGATTGCCATGCCGCAAAACAGCCACTTCGGCATGAACGAGCGCGGCGGTTTTGCCGACCGCCACATCCCGCTGCTGGCCAAGTGGACGCTGCGCCCCTACACCGACTACCAAGTTGAATTCGCGCAGCGCAGCCACGCCGCCGGTTTGATCGATGCCGCCGTTTGGCTGGCGCACGATTTGGGGCTGGATGCGGACACGCTGGAAGGCAGCGACAAAGACGCCGAAGCCGTGATCCGCACCGCGCTGCTGGCCCACGCCACCCGCTGCACGGAAATGCCGGACTGGCCCACCTTTGACAAGATGATTACCGCCCTGCGCAAAAAGCACGGCGGCGAGGCCGCAGCCGCCTTCAAGTTGCCCGTGCCCGCTGAAGTGCCCGCCGAATTCCGCGCCGTGGTGACTGCCGTCCGCGACAGCGTGCTGGCCGATCTGCCCAAAATGCTGGACGCCAGCTTGCCCGCCCGCAAACTGTTTGACCAAACCCCCGCCTTCATGGGCCGCTATTACTGGATTGAAGACGGGCTGGCCGAAGTCGATCACCACGACCGCAACGCCTCGGCCACTTGGAACAAGGTCACAGGCGGCAACACCGACGACGGCACGCTGCTGACGCTGTTCTTGTGCGTAGCCACCGCCGCCAAAACCCCGAAAACCCTGCTCACCGAAAAAGCCGCCGCCGCCTTGCTGCGCAAAGTGCGAAAAACCGGGCTGGACAGCGCCAAAGTGCAGGCCTACATCACCCAGCACGCCCCCTTTGAGCACCAGGACGACTACCAGCGCCTGTGGCAAACCTTTGTCGAAGAAGCCGAAGCCACCCTGAAAAGCGACCTGGCCCACGCCCACAACGACGCGCTGGCCCTGCTGCGGCGGGAATGCCACATCGTGGAGTGAGGCGAGGGCGTAGGTCTGAACGGATCAGAAACAAAACAGCCCCGGCAATGCCCGGGATTTTATTATATTTACAATAAAATTTATTGCCATATGAGTGAAATAGTAAACTTGCCTAATGTTTCTAAAAAGATCCATGGATTTTATAGTGAGATTGGTAATGAGTTGCGACAATCTAGGCGTTTTTCGCTCTCGGATAATTTGCAGCGGGCTGTTAATTTTTTTGTTGACTATCATGTTAGGAGGAATGTAAATTTTTTTGAGAAGGATGATGTTTTTTATAGGGCTAGGATAAATGATATTGAGCAATTGGAGCCCTACGGAATTGAGAAAATGAAGGCTCCACCAATAGGCTTAGCTGGCTCTGGAAGAATTAATCCAGAGGGCATCCCTTATCTTTATCTTGCAGATACTGTTGAGACTGCGATTGCAGAAGTTAGACCATGGAGAGATGCCCTTGTTTCTGTTGCTAAATTTCAGCTATCAGCTGATGTTAAAATTATCGATTTTTGTTCCGATTCGGGAGTTGATAATAATGTGAAAGATTTTGATGGCTTCTGTAGAGAGTTTGGTTCGTTGATAAATTCTTCTACTATA
>CALMOI010000243.1 GCA_937871735.1 uncultured Comamonadaceae bacterium | reverse complement strand
CATGAACAGCGCCACGAGCTTGGCGCGGCGGTGCGAGGGGTACCAGTAGGTCAGGTACAAGATCACGCCAGGGTAGAAGCCCGCTTCGGCCAAGCCCAGCAAAAAGCGCATGAAATAGAACATGGCCGGGGTCTTGACCCACAAGAAGGCCGCCGAGATCAGCCCCCAAGTGATCATGATCCGCGCAATCCAAATCTTGGCGCCCACCCGGTGCATCAGCAAATTGCTGGGCAGTTCAAACAAGAAATATCCCAAAAAAAACACGCCTGCGCCCAAGCCAAACACCGTCTCGCTAAAGCCCAAGTCTTGGCCCATCTGCAACTTGGCAAAGCCCACGTTGACCCGGTCAAGGTAGGCCACGACGTAACACAACATCAAAAAAGGCACGATGCGCCAAAACACCTTGGGGTAAGCCGTCTGGCTTGGATCCGTCGTCAGAGCAGTCATGGGATTTGTCTCCTGGTCAATGAATGATCAACTTAAAGAATTGTCTTGTTGATAAGTTGTCAGACAAATTGTGACGGATGATGAGCCACTCCCCTATCAGGGTTTACACCGAACTCAGATGGTTAAGGTGCCCAACTCGGCGCGCAGCCGGTCGGCCAACTGTCGGCCTTGCGCGGCCCAGAACGCGGGGTCGGCCTGACCGATGCGCTGCGCGGCGTTGACCATGTGGGTGGCTCCGGCCAAGCGGGCCGCGTTCACATCGCCCGCTTCAATGGCGGCGACGATGGTGGCGTGCTCGTCGCGCACGGCTTCGGCCAAATCGGTGCGCGTGGCCTCGTTGGCGCGGGTGACGCGGGTGGCATCGGTCAAAAACTGGTTCAGGTGTGCCAAGGTGGCCAGCAAAAACGGGTTGTTCGTGGCTTGGGCAATGGCGGTGTGAAACGCCACGTCTTCGGCCACGCCATCCCCACCGGCGGCCACGGCTTTGTCCAGCGCCAGCACGGCTTGCTTGATTTGCTTGAGCGCCTGCGGTGTGCGCCGAGCAGCGGCTAAGGCGGCAGACTCAGCTTCCAACGCACGGCGCACTTCGACCATTTGAATCACCGCGTCGACCGAGCCGTCCGGGGCCAGCACCAGTTGCGCCAGCGCGGGCTGCGGCAGTTGCTTGACGTAAGCGCCCGAGCCTTGGCGCGAGTCGATCAAGCCCAGCGTCTTCAAGCGCGACAGCGCCTCGCGCACCACGCCTCGGCTCACGCCAAAGCGCTGCACCAACGCGCTCTCGGTGGGCAAGCGCTGGCCGGGCTGAAGCTGCCCATCACGAATGCCCACCGCCAACGCATCAGCCAACTGCTCAGACAGCCGCGCACCCAGTTTCACCGCAGGCAAATCGGTCATGGGAAAAGGGGCGGCAGTGGTGGTATCAGACATGGCGACGCAAAAAACAGGAAGGGCTGCAATATAAGCCCATCACAGCATTGCATGGCGCTGAGCGCATCACCCTTCGCTGACCAGCCGGTAGCCCACGGCGGTTTCGGTCAGCAGGTGTTGGGGTTGAGCGGGGTCGTTTTCTAGCTTTTGGCGCAGGTGGCCCATGTAGATGCGCAGGTAGTGGCCTTGTTCGGTGTGGCTGGGGCCCCAGACGGCGCGCAGCAGTTGGCGGTGGGTCAGCACCCGGCCCACGTTGCTGATGAGCACGGTGAGCAAGCGGTATTCGGTGGGGGTCAGATGCACTTCGGCCCCGCGCTTGCGCACCACGCGGGCCACGCGATCGACTTCAACCTCGCCAAAGCGGAACAGCGGGGTCATGGCTTCGGGCTGGGTGCCTTCGGGCACCGTGGCACGGGCGCGGCGCAGGTTGGCGCGCACGCGGGCCAGCAGTTCGCCCACGCCAAAGGGCTTGCTCAGGTAGTCG
>CALMOI010000242.1 GCA_937871735.1 uncultured Comamonadaceae bacterium | reverse complement strand
TGCCTTCTAAGGTGAAAGCCTCCGTGGCGGCTGCTGCGGACAACAACGATGACACCAGCCCCCGCCGTGGCAGCAGCAAAGCCAGCGGCAAAGCTGGCAAAGCTGGCAAAAGCTCACGCAGCGAAGCTGCGCCCAAGCGCGGTGGCAGCAGCAAAGCCGCGGGAAAGAGTGCAGGCAAACCAGCCCGCGCCAGCGCGCCCGCCAGCAAGCCCGCACGCAAAAAGGGCCATTGAAACCGCCTGAGCACCGCGCTCAGGCTTTGTAGCGGGCCTTGGCGCGCAAAGCAAAGTCGTTGGTGTAGGTGCTGCTCAGGTCGATCCAGCTGTCGCGCAGTGCGGGGTTCATGGCGGCCAAGGCCCGCAGCGCGGTGCGGGTGTCAGCGGGATCAATCAGTCCATCGGGCGAGAACGTCTCGCTCACCTTGCTGAAGGCCAGCAGGTACAACCCTCGGTCGCCCAGCAAATAGCTTTCGGGCACGGTGCTGAGCAAGTCTTGGGGCGTGGCCGTGCGCAGCCACTTGAGGGCTCGCACAATGCCGTTGGTCAAGGCTTGGCAGGTGGTGGGGTTTTGACGCACAAAATCGTCACTCGCAAACAGGCAACTTGAAGGCAGCAAGCCGCCAAACAGCGCCCGAGTGCCGTGCAAGGTACGGGTGTCAGCAATGATCTTGACTTCGCCTTTGTGTTCCAGCATCGACATCACCGGCTCAACGTTGCTGATGGCGTCTATTTGCCCTGTGCGCAAAGCGGCCAGTGCGGCCGCCGTGCTGCCTACGCCCACATAGCTCACGTCGTCCGGCAGCAAGCCCGCTTTCAGCAACGCTGTGCTCACGACCAAGTGAGTGGACGACCCCGGTGCCGTCACTCCCACACGCCGCCCTCGAAGCTGGCTGAGGTGACGAAAATCAGGCAGCGCACGGGTCGAAACCCCCACGGCAATTTGCGGTGCCCGCCCCTGCGAGACAAATGCGCGCAAAGCCCGCCCGCGATTCGTGCCGGTGATGACGTGTTCGTACCCCCCGCTGGCCACGTCAGCCGTACCCGCAAGCAAAGCACGCAGCGTGGCCGAACCGCCGGGGAAATCCTGCACGTCCAGCTCCAAGCCCTCGGTTTTGAAGTAACCCAGCTCCAGCGCCAATGCCAGCGGCAAGTGATAGAACGAAGCTCGCCCTCCCACCGCCACCACCAGCCGGTTTTTTTCTAACCGAGGTTGTGCACGCAGTACTGGCGCAGCCACGCTGATCGCAGTCCACGCTGCGGCTGCGCTGAGAATTCGGCGTCGCAACAGCGGCGACGTGGGGGGTAAATACACGACAAACCTAGCCTGTTCAGTCAAGAGAGGTCTAGGCTAACCAATGCACCGGTTTGGTACATCAGTAACATCCCGTGAGGGTTTTCACCCCCACGCTGGAAAAGTCAGCGGTAACCGATGAACAAAATACCCACATTCACCAAGAAGCCCGCCGCCCACAGCATGGAACGGGTTTTGGCCATGTCGGCCACGTACATCATGATGTACAGCAGGCGCAGCACCACAAACAAGAAGGCCAAAATGTCCAAGCGGGTTTGGTCAGCGCCCAGTTGGTGCGCAATGATCACGGCACCAATGAACAGCGGCAAAGCCTCAAAACTGTTGGCCTGCGCGGCGTTGGCGCGGGCACGCCAGTCTTTTTGCTTGGCCAGCCATGTGCGCGGATGGTTGTTGTCATAGCCGCCTTGGCTGACGGGTTTGCCAAAGGTGCCCCACTTGGCCATCAAGGCGCACAAAATCGGCAGCAAAGCCGTGATCAGCACACACCAGTACGCCACGGTAAAGCGGACAAGGATCAAGCCTGTCGTCATGAATTACTTTCTAAAAAAGGGGATCAGCGCCGATCGACCATGGCGTGCGCCAAGGTGCCTAAATCAACATATTCGAGCTCGCTGCCCGCAGGCACGCCACGCGCCAGCCGAGTCACCTGCAAGCCACGCGCCTTGAGCGCCTCGCCGATGACGTGGGCCGTGGCCTCGCCTTCAGCGGTGAAATTGGTGGCGAGAATCACCTCGCGCACCACGCCATCGCTGGCGCGGTCAAACAGTTTGCGCAAACCGATGTCGTTGGGGCCGATGCCATCCAACGGGCTGAGTTTGCCCATCAACACAAAATAGCGACCCCGAAAGGCGGCGGCGCGCTCCATTGCAGACTGGTCGGCGGGGGTTTCAACCACGCACAGCTTGCTGGCATCACGCTCTTCGTCCAAGCAGGTGTGGCACACCTGGGCATCGGTGAAGGTGTGGCACAACTGGCAGTGCTGCACTTGGGTGGCGGCCACGTCCAGCGCCCGCGCCAGCGTGCGTGCGCCGTCGCGGTCGTGCTGCAACAGGTGAAACGCCATGCGCGAGGCCGACTTGACCCCGACACCGGGCAAGCGCCGCAGCGCTTGGATCAAAGCATCAAGGTGCTGGGTGTCAGACAAAGGGCGCTGCGGCATGGCGGCCAATTCCTGATCAGAACGGCAGCT
>CALMOI010000241.1 GCA_937871735.1 uncultured Comamonadaceae bacterium | reverse complement strand
GGCACTATCTGGCATTGCAGATAAGATGATGATTGGAATCAAAGTAATAATACCTCCAACAGTCATTTTATGGCGAGGAGTACCACCCATACCCAAGCTGGCTTGCTGCGTCACGACGCGCCCGCCGCGCTGGCCTTGCTGGAGCAAGCCCGCGCTGCGGCCCCGCGTCACCCTTTACCGCTGATTGCGCTGTACCGTTTTCACTTTTACGGCCACCAGCTTGAGCTGGCGCGGCAAGTCGGTGAAGACGCGCTGGCCTTGGCCCGCAGCGCACTCGGCCCCAACTTTGGCGACTTCCCGCCCAGCGACGAAGACGCGCGCGGCAACGCCAGCGTGCGCTTTTACCTGTTCTTGCTCAAAGGCTTGTCGTACTTGAACTTGCGTTTGGGCCATCTGCCCGAAGCGCAACTGCTGCTAGGCGAGCTGCGCCGCTTAGACCCGCAAGACCACGTTGGCGGCGGCTTGCTGTGGCATGTGCTGCAACGCAACTTGCTGGGCGACGAACTCAGCCCCACCGAACAGATCGCCGACTACCCCGTGCGCGGCTGGGGAAAGGCCGCGTCATGATCACCGCCAGCGACGACGACATCGCCGCTCGGCACTGGACGGGCGGCCCGCTCGACTGCGCGCACTGCCCCTACACCGCGCTGCGCACCTTGCCCGGTGCGGAAGGCTGTGAGCCCGGCCACGCCTGTATGCAAGATGCGTATGCGCTGCGCATCAACCGCTTCTTTCGCTGGCACCCGACGCTGGCCGACGAACAGCTCCATCACCCCTACTTCGAGGTGCGCGCCATTGCCGCACGCTACGGCAGCGTGTTTCGCCTGGGCGCACTGTTGAGCGACCCCGACGAAACCGTGCGCCTGCAATTGGCGCTGCGCCTGCCGCTGACGCAACTGCATCAACTGGCGCACGACCCGCACCGCGAAGTGCGCATCCGCGTCGCCCAACGCCTGCCCGCTGCCGAACTGGCCGCGCTGCGCTACGACAGCGACTACGGCGTGCGCGAACTGGTGGCGCGCCGCATCGTGCCCGCCCTGCTGCCCAGCTTGCGTGACGACCCCGACCGCGTGGTGCGCATGCGCGTGGCCGAGCGCTTAGACATGCCCGCCCTGCTGGCAATGGCCAGTGACAAAGAACCCGAAGTGCGCCGCATCGTGGCCCAGCGCCTGCCGGTGGCGCTGCTGAGTCGCTTGCTGACTGACGCTGACTGGCGCGTGCGCTGGGAAGTGGTGCAACGCGCCGACTTGGCGCTGCTACACGGCTTGGTCAACGACCCTGATCCCGAAGTGCGCCGCGCCGTGCAAGAGCGGCAGACCGCCCCCGACTCACCCCCAGGAGCTGCACATGGCTGACATCAACCGCGACGACGACGTTTTGGAAGTGGCCTTCCCACCCCGTTTCAACTACGGCGAACGGGTCATTGCCCGCAGCGTGATCCGCAACGACGGCACCTACAACGGCAAAGACATCGGCGAGCTGCTGGTCAACAAGGGCGACATCGGCTACGTCACCAACATCAACACCTTTTTGCAGCAGTTCTACATCTACGCGGTGGACTTTGTGGACAGCGGCCACCGCGTGGGCATGCGTGCCAAAGAACTGTGCACCTTGGACAACTTGCCCGACGACGTGCTGGCGCAACTTGGCGACAAAGCCGCCGCGCTGCGCACCGTTGGTTTACCCCCAGCCCCAGGAGAGCCCTCATGAACGCACCCGCAGCAGTCAATGAATCTGTCATCGAATCGGCACGCGCCTTCATGGAGCCGCGCGCGCCCCAGTTCGCTTGGGGCCAGCGCGTGGTCGCCTTGTTCGACCTGTTCAACGATGGCAGCCACCCCTAACGCGCTGAAGACGAGTTGCTGGCCGCCCGTGGCGCGCTGGGCGAGATCGTCAACATCGGCCACGCCACCGAAGAAAACGAGCCCATCTACTTGGTGGACTTTGCCGGTTGCGTGGTCGGCTGCCTGGAAGACGAGCTGGTGCCCGCACCGCACGGCCTGCTGCCCGAAACTGACGATGTCATGCCCGCCAGCCCCGCACTGGCCCTGCCCGAACCGGGCAAGGATGCGCTATGAATGCCGCCGCCCGGGTACGCACCAGCGTTGCGCCGGGTCAGGTGCTGGACTTCATTCAGCCCCGGCTGGAAAACGCCCTGCGCCAGCGCAAACGCTACCGCTACGTGCAGCCGCAAGTGCTGCACGAAGACGGGCAGTACCGCATCCAAAGCCCGTGCTGCTCGCGCAATGTGGACAAAGAAGGCGGGCTGATCGACATCGCCTTGCTGGTGCCGCCCTCAGAGCACTCCGAGCTGTGGAGCCTGTACGCCCGCAACCACCAAGCCGCCGTCTGGGAGCTGCACCAATCGAGCAGCCAATTGCAGGCGCTGCTGAACTTGGTCTGCGTGGATGCGCAACGGCTGTTTTGGCCTTGAGGGCGAATCCATGATTTACCTTGACCACCACGCCACCACGCCGCCCG
>CALMOI010000240.1 GCA_937871735.1 uncultured Comamonadaceae bacterium | reverse complement strand
GCCTGGGCTGCGAAAAGCTGCAACCCGAGCGCCTGCTGCCGCCAGGCAGTTTTCCCATCGTCGATGAGCGCGACGCCGCCAGCGGGCCAGAAACGGTTTGCCTGCAAGACGACGCGCACGTCGGCTTCATGTCGATGATTGACGACATCTTGGCCCGCGCTGTGCCCGCGCTGAGCCGCTTGAACCAGCGCCAGCGCGTCGCCATTCCCGCCAGCGAGTTGGTGGTGGGTGTGCAGTGCGGTGGCTCGGATGCGTTTTCGGGCGTGACGGCCAACCCCACCGTGGGCTACGCCGCCGACCTGCTGGTTCGCGCCGGGGCCACGGTGATGTTCAGCGAGAACACCGAAGTGCGCGACGCCGTGGAGCAGCTCACCGCCCGCGCCGCCACACCCGAAGTGGCCGAAGCCATCATCCGCGAGTTGGGCTGGTACGACCGCTACTTGGATCGGGGCCGGGTGGATCGCGCCGCCAACACCACGCCGGGCAACAAGGCCGGTGGCTTGTCCAACATCGTCGAAAAGGCGATGGGCTCCATCATCAAAAGCGGCTCCAGTGCCATCAGCCATGTGCTGGCTCCGGGCGAGAAGCTGCGCCCCGAGCAGCGCGGCTTGGTCTACGCCGCCACCCCGGCCAGTGACTTCATTTGCGGCACGCTGCAACTGGCGGCGGGCATGAATTTGCATGTGTTCACCGCCGGGCGCGGCACGCCGTATGGCTTGGCCGAATGCCCTGTGATCAAAGTCGCCACCCGCACCGACTTGGCCCGCCGCTGGCACGACCTGATGGACGTGAACGCAGGCCGCATCGCTGACGGCGAGCAAACCATCGAAGAAGCCGGTTGGGCGCTGTTTCACCTGATGCTGGCCACCGCCAGCGGCCAAAAAACCTGGGCCGAACACCATCAGTTGCACAACGCTTTGGTGCTGTTCAACCCGGCCCCAGTGACCTGATATTCAAAGTAACGAGGAGATCACGCATGCGTCCCAATCCTTTACGCACCACCTGGGCCACCGGGGGTGCCGTGGTCAACGGCTGGCTGGCCATACCCGACAGCTTTGCGGCAGAGACGATGGCCCACCAAGGCTGGGATTCGCTGACCATCGACTTGCAGCACGGCATGGTGGACTACACCAAGATGGTGCCCATGCTGCAAGCCATCTCAACCACGCCGACCACGCCCGTGGTGCGCGTGCCTTGGCTGGACGCGGGCATCTTGATGAAGACGCTGGACGCAGGCGCCTACGGCGTGATCTGCCCCATGATCAACACCCGCGAAGATGCCGAGAAACTGGTCGCTTGGACGCACTACGCCCCGCGCGGCACGCGCAGCTTTGGCCCGGTGCGGGCGCTGCTGTACGGCGGCGCGGACTACGCCCAGCACGCCAACGACACCATCGTCACCTTCGCGATGATCGAAACCGCCAAGGCGCTCGACAACCTGGACGCCATCATGTCCGTCGAAGGGCTGGACGCGATCTACATCGGCCCGTCGGACTTGTCGCTGGCGCTGGGCTGCACGCCCACCTTTGACGACGTGGACCCGCCCGCCGCCCAAGCCATTGCCCACATCTTGGAACGCGCCCAAGCGCACGGCTTGGTGGCGGGCATCCACAACGGCGGCACCGACGCGGCGCTGCGCCGCATTGCGCAGGGTTTTCAGTTCGTCACCGTCAGCTCTGATGCGCGGCTGATGGCTGCTGGGGCCAAGCAAACCGTGCAGACCATGCGCAGCGGGATGCACAACCTGCGCCCCAGCGCACCCGCGCCTGCGCCGCAGGCTTCCCCATCCGGCAGCGGCTACTGAGCCATTGCCGCTTCACCTCACTTTGGCAGACAAGGAATTTTTCTTATGAACATCGGTTTTATCGGCTTGGGCATCATGGGCACGCCTATGGCTTTGCATCTGGCGGCAGCGGGCCACCAGCTCCATGTCCACACACGCAGTGCCGTGCCCGCTGACATCGCCGCCGCATCAGCCCTGGTCTGCGCTGATGCCGCCGTGGTGACAGAAAACTCGGATGTGATCTTCATCATGGTGCCCGACACGCCCGACGTGGAAGCCGTGCTGTTTGGCCCGCAAGGCGTGGCCTCGGCGCTGCCTGCCGCACCCGGCGGCACGCGCAAAACCGTGGTGGACATGAGCTCGATCTCGCCAATGGCGACCAAAACTTTTGCCCAGCGCATCGAAGCCTTGGGCGCGGACTACATCGACGCGCCCGTCTCCGGCGGCGAAGTCGGGGCCAAGGCCGCCTCGCTCACCATCATGTGCGGCGGCACGCCCGAAGCCTTTGAGCGCGTGCGCCCTTTGCTGGAAAAAATGGGCAAAAACATCACCTTGGTCGGCGGCTCCGGCGACGGCCAGACCACCAAAGTCGCCAACCAGATCATCGTGGCGCTGAACATTGCTGCCGTCAGCGAGGCACTGGTCTTTGCCAGCAAGGCCGGTGCCGACCCCGCCAAAGTGCGCGCCGCGCTGATGGGCGGCTTTGCCTCCAGCCGGATTTTGGAAGTGCATGGCGAGCGCATGATCAAGCGCACCTTTGCGCCCGGCTTCCGCATCCGCTTGCATCAAAAGGACTTGAACTTGGCCCTGCAAAGCGCGCGCGAATTGGGCGTGGCCCTGCCTCAAACCGCCAACGCCGCGCAACTGATGCAAGCCTGCGCCGCCCACGGACTGGCTGACCAAGACCATTCAGCCTTGGTCAAGGCATTGGAATTGCTGGCCGATCACACTGTGACCCCCGATCAACCGTAATTTCATCCCCTGACCGTTATGAGCACCACCCCCGCCCCCGCCGTTTTGCTGCGCGCCCTGTTCGATGCCGCCGTGGCCAGCGCCCAGCCCGCGCTGTGCCTGCCGCCGAATTTGCCCGCCCCACCCAAAGGGCGCACCGTGGTAATCGGCGCGGGCAAAGCCTCGGCAGCGATGGCTGCGGCACTGGAGGCGCACTGGCCCGGCGAACTCAGCGGCTTGGTGGTGACGCGCTACGGCTACGAGGTGCCGTGCCAGCGCATCGAGATCGTGCAAGCCGCCCACCCCGTGCCCGACGCGGCAGGCTTGGCGGCGGCGCAGCGCATCCGTAGCTTGGTCACGGGCCTGACCGAGGACGACTTGGTCATCGCCCTGATCTCGGGCGGCGGCTCAGCGCTGCTGGTTGACCCCGCTCCCGGCCTGACCCTGGCCGACAAGCAGGCCATCAACACCGCGCTGCTCAAAAGCGGTGCGACCATCAGCGAGATGAACTGCGTGCGCCGCCACCTGTCGGCCATCAAAGGCGGGCGCTTGGCCGCCGCCTGCCACCAGGCGCGGGTGTTGACGCTGTTGATTTCTGACGTGCCCGGCGACTCGCCCGTGGACATCGCCTCCGGCCCCACCGTGGCCGACCCCAGCACCTGCGCCCAGGCGCTGGCGATTTTGGAGCGCTACCGCATCGACATCCCGCCCGCCGCGCAGACCCTGCTCAACAGCCGCGCAGGCGAAAGCCTCAAACCCGGCGACCCGCGCTTGGCGCGCTGCGAAACCCGCCTCATCACCGCCCCGCAAATCGCCCTGGAAGCCGCCGCCCAAGTGGCCCGGCAAGCGGGCATCACCCCCTACATCCTGGGCGACAGCCTGGAAGGCGAAGCGCGCGACCTGGGCACGATGATGGCCGGCATCGCCCGCCAAGTCGCCCAGCGCGGCCAGCCGTTCAGCGTGCCCTGCGTGCTGCTGTCGGGCGGTGAAACCACCGTCAGCCTGCGCGGCGAGACCACGGGCCGAGGGGGCCGCAACGTCGAATTTCTGCTGGCGCTGGCGCTGGGCTTGGACGGCCTGCCCGGCGTCTACGCCATCGCGGGCGACACCGATGGCGTCGATGGTGCCGAGCCCATCGCCGGAGCCATCGTCACCCCCGACACCCTGGCCCGCGCCTGGGCGCAAGGCATCGCCCCGCGCCACAGCCTGGACCAGCACGACGGCCACGGCTTCTTCAGCGCCCTGGGCGACAGCGTCATCACCGGGCCGACGCTGACCAATGTGAATGACTTCAGGGCGGTGTTGATCTTGCCGACGTGATGGCGTAAGCCGCTCACTGCTGCAAAGCCTGACTGGGAGACTGGTCAGGCTTTTTTGTCGGGACAAGTTAATACAAAAGTTTTACTACTACAGAAACTTATTACACAAAATCTATAAAAATCAAATTTGCATAAAATCTACTGTAAGATTGAATTTTTACATACAAAAACCATCGAAATAATGCAATCATGGAAAATCAAATAAATACAAACAAATCAAAATTAAAAACCCTAGTGGAGCTAATA
>CALMOI010000239.1 GCA_937871735.1 uncultured Comamonadaceae bacterium | reverse complement strand
ACCGCTCCCGCGCGCTGGCCCGGCCCTTGCTGGGTCAGCCCTGCCCTAGACCACCGCGAGCCGCCCATGTCCGCCCCACTCCCCACTCCACCCTACACCCTGGAACAGCTCAACGCCGCCCCGCTGGAGGTCGCCGCGCAGATGCTGGACGGCCTGTACGAACACTCGCCGTGGATCGCGCAGCAAGCCCTGACGCTGCGCCCCTTCGCCAGCTTGGCCGCGCTGCAAGTCGCCATGACCCGCGTCTTGGACGCTGCCGGGCGCGAACCCCAACTGGCCCTGATCCGCGCCCACCCCGAGCTGGCAGGCAAAGCGATGGTCAGCAACACGCTGACGGCGGAATCCACCCACGAGCAAAGCCAAGCGGGCCTGACCCACTGCACGCCCGACGAATTCGCCCGCATCCAGCAGCTCAACGCCGACTACAACGCGCGCTTTGGCTTCCCGTTCATCCTGGCGGTGCGCGGGCCGCGCGGCACGGGCTTGGACAAGCAAACCATCATCGACACCTTCACCCGCCGCTTGCAGCAGCCGGTCGAGGCCGAGCTGCAAGAGTGCCTGCGCAACATCCACCGCATCGTCGAAATCCGGCTGCACGACAAGTTTGGCGTTGAGCCCACGCTGGGCCACGAGGTCTGGGACTGGCACGCGCAACTGGCCCAGTTCAGCGAAGCGCCCGACGCCCTCACGGTGACTTACATGACCGACGCGCACCAGTCCTGTGCCCGCTGGCTCGCCGATGTGATGCGCGACTGCGGCCTGGACGAGGTGGAGGTTGACGCCGTGGGCAACGTCGTCGGGCGCTACCGGGGCACGGAACCCGGTGCGCGCTGGCTACTCACCGGCAGCCACTACGACACCGTGCGCAACGCGGGGCGCTACGACGGGCGCTTGGGCATCTTGGCTCCGCTGATGGCGCTACGCGAGCTGGCGCGGCAAGGGCGACGCTTGCCCTTTGGCGTGGAGCTGGTCGCCTTCAGCGAAGAAGAAGGCCAACGCTACCCGGCCACGTTTTTGGGCTCGGGCGCGCTGGTCGGCGAGTTTGACCCGGCGTGGCTGGACTTGGTGGACGCGAGCGGCATCGCCCTGCGCGACGCGCTGCGCCAAGCCGGTCACGACCCCGCCGCCATCCCGGCTCTGGAACGCGACCCGACCCAGTACCTGGGCTTTGTCGAAGTCCACATCGAACAAGGCCCGGTGCTGACCCAGCGCCACCTGCCGCTGGGCATCGTCAGCTCCATCAACGGCAGCTTGCGCTACGTGGGCGAGGTGATCGGCACCGCCAGCCACGCAGGCACCACGCCTATGGGCCAACGCCACGACGCCGCCTGCGCCGTGGCCGAGCTGATGCTCTACGCCGAACAACGCGCCGCACAAGATGGCGACTCGGTCGCCACCGTTGGCCAGCTCCATGTGCCCGGCGGCTCGGTCAACGTGGTGCCGGGCCGCTGCCAGTTCAGCTTGGACGTGCGCGCCCCCAGCGACGACCAGCGCGACGCCCTGGCGCACGACATCCTGGCCGAGCTGGAACGCATCGCCACCCGCCGCCAAGTCCAGTTTGAACTGCGCGAAACCCTGCGCGCCGCCGCCGCGCCCAGCGACGCAACTTGGCAAGCGCGCTGGACGCAAGCCGTCACCGCCCTGGGCCTGCCCGCCTACACCCTGCCCAGCGGCGCAGGCCACGACGCCATGAAGCTGCACCAACGCCTGCCCCAAGCCATGCTGTTTGTGCGCGGCCAAAACGGCGGCATCAGCCACAACCCGCTGGAAAGCACCACCAGCGCCGACATGCAACTGGCCGTCGAAGCCTTTGCCCACCTGCTGAACCAATTGGCCTGAACCACTCCACATCCCATGACCACCGCCAACCACTACGCCGCCCTCGACGCCTGGATCGATGCCCACTTCGACGAAGAAGTGCGCTTTCGGCAATGACTGG
>CALMOI010000238.1 GCA_937871735.1 uncultured Comamonadaceae bacterium | reverse complement strand
GTCCAAGATGCAGGCTTCGATCCCTTTGATGGGGGCTCAAGCGGGTGACCGGGTTTTGATTGCCGGCTCGCACAGCAACTACGGCTTCTTGCATCACGCACTGCTCTTTGTGCTGGCTGGGGGCACGCTCTGTCTGGTCGATGTGCGCGTCCAGGGGCTGGCAGCGGTGTTCGATGCCATCCTGACCCACAGGGTGCGTCATGTGCGCTTCACCCCTTCGCTGTTTCGGGTGGCCGCCAGCAATCCAGATGCTCGGCCCGCCTTGCAGTTGCTGCGTGGGGTGCGCTTTTCGGGTGAGCCGCTCTTGTCCGCCGATCTGGAACTGGCGCGCCAAGTGCTAAGTCCGGACTGTCGGATTCAAAACGTCTATGGCAGCACCGAAAGTGCGCTGTTCATCTGGACAGATGACCGCGCCCGCACGGTGGAGCCAGGCACGGTACCCATAGGCCGGATTTATCCCTTCTGGGAGTACGCGATCCGCGATGACGATGGAGTCCCGGTGCCGCCCGGCGAGCTGGGGGCTTTGATCATTTCTGCACCCTGTCAGGCGCTGGGTGACTGGCAGGATGGCGTGGTGGACGGGGGCCGTTTCCCGCCCGATCCACGCGGCGGGCCGTGCCGACTCTACGACACCGGCGATGTGGTCAGGCAAGGGCCGGACGGCACGCTGACGGTGGCCGGGCGCAAGGACAGGTTGGTCAAGATCAATGGCCTGCGGGTGTCCTTGGACGAAATCGAATCGCACTTGCAAGCCATGCCCGGCTGCGCCCAAGCCGCCGTGCAAGAGCTGGCCGGGCGCAGCGGCAACCGTTTGGTGGCCTTTTTGGTGAAGGCGCAGGGTGTCGAGGCGACGGAGAGCCCTCAGGCTTGGATGAGCCGCCGACTGCCCCGGCACATGATCCCGGCACGCTTGCACTGGGTCGATGCCATGCCGCTGCTGCCTGGCGGCAAGATTGATCGCAAAGCCTTGTTGGCGGGCTTGCCTGCCGAAGAAGAGGTCATAGAAGTGGCCGAAAGCGATGATCCAATCCAAGCCTTGATTACCCTCTGGCGGCGCATTTTGAAACTGCCCAGTTGCGGCCTGGATGCGGATTTTTTTAGCCTCGGCGGGGACTCCCTTTTGATGCTGGAGCTGCAACTGGCCGTGGAGCAGCGTTTTTCCCGTGGTTTTACAACGGACGATTTCATCGCCCGACCTACGCTGCGTGGCTTGGCTGCACTTTTGGGGCTGGGGCCGATGGGGGAACTTAGCCCACTCCAGCGTGGCGAGGTGGAGATCAATTTTCGTGTCGTGAGGTTGGCTCAAGGAGCCCGGCGCGGAGTGGCGCTGTGCATGCCGGGCTTTTGGGGGGCAGCGAACCAAGACTTCTTGACCCAGTCACCGCTATTGACCGACTTCGACCTTTGGGCCTGCGATGCCCGGTTTGAGTCGGGCACGATGTTGAGCTTTCATCATTGGGTGACGACAGCCTTCTTGATTGCTGAACAGATTGTTGAGGGTCGAGCGGTCAAGCCTGATTTGGTGGTCGGTTTTTCGATTGCAGGCTATATCGCTTGGTTGGTGACGCGGTTGCTGGCGGGGACGGCGGTTCAGCCTGAGCGTGTGGTGGCGATTGATTCAATTCCATTGCACCGTCTACGTGGTTATCGGACTTGGCGTTTCCGTTCAGTTCGGTTGCAGGATGCTTTCGTGCGAACGGCAGGCAGTGATCCGGTTGAATTTTTGAATGTGCAGTGCGATATGCCCGCACCTTTTCAAATTCGCCATCAACCTTCACATTTGTGGCAGGCAGACGATGGTCGAATCACGACGATCCGAGTCCAGACGCTGGAGCATGGAGACATAGGGAAATCGGCTGCACTGAAGCAGATGGCCTCCGCTGTGAGTCGTTACGTTGAGGGTGGGGCGTCTGCGGTTCAGCCAAATACTTCTATCGCGGGCGTTGATTCTTTCAGCGGCGCTGCCCATGACTTGTTGCGTACGGCAGCCGATCCCGATCTCCATCAATTGAATGAAATTCTGGCCCAACCACAAGCTTTTATTGGTCAGACGGTGCCATCAGCATTGCTGTTTTTGACTTTGGCTTATGCACCTTGGGCTAGGGCGCAGGTTTTTTGTGTCGAGGTGCTTCGGATGCATCCGGGGCTTGCTGCTGGGTACTACGCCAAGATGTTGCTCGCTGTGTTGCCTCAAGCGAGTCCAAGTCAGCAGGCTTCCATGCGCGCAGACATGCTATCAGCCCGTCATGTTGATCTTCACTCCTTTGCGGCCATTGATTTGGCTTTGAGTCTGAGACTTGGCGCTTTCTCAATAGGAAGTCTTCCTGTGCGAACTTTGGCTCGTGTTCTGGCTGTGGTGGCTACCCTTGGTCATCGGAGTAGGAGCGGATTGCGGCGGTTAGGCGATTGGTTCTGAGTGAGATCCGAACAGGCTTCGCCGATCAGCCCGCGCCTTGCTGGCTCAAAATCAACCCCAGCGCCTCGCGCGTCACGGGGTCGGTGCTGTGCCACAGCGGGTCGTAGATGGGTTTCATGCGGCGCAGGATGGAGCCGTGGTCGCCGTACAGGTGGAACTGCACGCCTTGTTTGGCCAGGCGCGTTTGGGTGTCGGCCACGCGCTGCGCCCACAGTTGGCGCATCAGTTTGGCCGAGGTTTGCCCGGCTTTCAGCACCTGTTCTTGCTCGCTGGCGCTGAAGCGCTGCCATGCCTGCTGGCTCATGATGAGCACCTCGGGCGAGACCACATGGCGGGTGAAGGTGTAGTGCGGGGCGATCTTGTAATGGCCCACGCTTTCGTAAGCGGGCAAGTTGTTTTCTGCGCCGTCGATCTGGCCGAACTCCAACGCACCCAGCACGTCTTTGAAGGCCAGTGACACCGGCTTGCCGCCCAGCGCGCTGACCATGGCGATTTGTGAAGGGGTGTTGCCTATGCGCAGGCGCTCGCCTTTGAAGTCGTTGGCGGTGCTCAGGGCTTTGCTGCGGTGGTAGAAGTTGCGCGTGCCGCCGTCGTACCAGCCCAGCAGGATCACGCCCACCTTTTTGAGTTCGTCGGCCATGAGCTGGCCCAAGCGGCCATCGAGCAGCTTGAACATCTCGGCGCTTTCTTTGAACAAAAAGGGCACGCCCAGCAGTTGCAGCGCGGGCACCTTGTCGCCGTAGCCCAGCACGCCGATTTCGGCAAAGTCGATCTGGCCGTTGGTTAAGCGCGTCAGCACTTCACCTTGCGGGGCCAGTTCGCCGCTGGGGTGGACTTGGGCGCTGAGTTTGCGCCCGGTGATTTGCGCCAGCGCGTCGGCAAACTGCTGCATGGCTTGGTTCACCGGGTAGTCATTGGGGTGAACACTCCAGCCGTGCAGCACCGACTCGGCGGCCTGCGCGGGGGTTGAAATCTGGGTAGCCCAAGGGGCCAGAGCCAAGCTGCGTAAAGCAGTGCGTCGCAACATGATCTGACTCCTTGGGGCTACAGGCTTAGAACACTGGGTGCCCGGTGATGAGTGACGGCAGCCACGTCGAAAACGCAGGCACGTAAGTCACCAAGTTGATGGCAATGAAGATCGCCAAGTAGTACGGCCAAGCGGTTTTGGTGGCTTCACCGATCGAGATGTTGCCGATGGCGCAGCCCACGAACTGCACCGTGCCCACTGGCGGATGCACCAAGCCCAGCGCGCAGTTGAGCAGCAGCATCATCCCGAACTGCACCGGGCCCACGCCCATCGCAATCGCCAGCGGCAGGAACAGCGGCGTGGTGATCAAGATGTGCGCCGCCATGTCCAAGAAGATGCCCAAGAACACCTGAATGATGTTGATGTACAGCAGCATCAGCCAAGGCGTTTGCGTGGCACCCATCAGCATCGCTTCGATGGCATCGGGGATTTCCAGGTAGGCCATTTGCCAGCGCAGCATGTTGGACACGCCAATCAGCAGCAAGATCACGCCGGTGGTTTTGCTGGCCTTGGCCAGCGCCTTCCACAGCTTGTCCCAGCTCATGGTGCGGTAGATCAGGCCGGTCAAGATCAGCGAATAGGCCACGGCGATGGCGGCGGCTTCGGTGGCGGTGGTCACGCCACCCATCACGCAGCCCAAAATCACCGCGATCACGCCCAAGCCGGGCAGCGAGGCAATGAAGGTGCGCAGCACCGCGCCCCAGCCGGGGAACAGTTCCAGCATCGAGCTGCCATCGGCGCGCTTGGGGAAGCCGTAATGCACGGCTTGCCAGTAGGCGGCCACCAGCATGCAGACCATGATCCAAAACACCGGCACCAAGCCCGCGAACATCAAATCACCAATCGACACGCCTTTGATGGTGTGGCCGTCGATGGTGCCCGCTGCGGCTTGCGCGGCAAAGGCGTAGATGATCATGTTGTGCGAGGTGGGCATCAGCGCGCCGGTCAGCGAGGCGTGGGTGGTCACGTTCACCGCGTAGTCGGCGCTGTAGCCTTCGCGCTTCATGATCGGGATCATCACCCCGCCCATCGCTGAGGTGTCGGCCACCGGCGAGCCGGAGACACCACCAAACAGCGTGCTGGCCATCACGTTGGCCAAGCCCAGGCCGCCTTTCCAGTGGCCGACCAAGCTGCGGGCAAAGTTCATGATCTTGTCGGCGATGCCGCCGTGCAGCATCAGCTCACCCGAGAAGATGAAGAACGGAATCGCCAAGAACGAGAATACGTTCATGCCCGACACCATCATTTGGATGGCGGTGGCAATCGGCAGCCCCTCGACCATGTAGGTGGCCAGACAGCTCAACCCGATGGCAAAGGCCACCGGCACGCCCAGGATCAGAAACAGCAGAAAACTCAAACAAAGGACGGTCAGTTCCATGATGCCTCCGGGGCGACAGGGGTAGACAGGCGGCGCATCAGGTGCTCAAAAGAGAACAGCAGTATCAGCACGCCCGCAATGATGGGGGGCAGGTAGCGCATGGCTTCTGACAAACCCAGCGTCGGGATGGTGTCGTGCCAGGTGGACAGCGCCATGCGGGAGCTGCCCCAGCACAGCACCACGGCAAACACCATCGTCAGCACATCCACCAAATGCAGGCAGGCACGTTGACCCAGCGGCGGCAGCAGCTTGACCACCGAATCCAAGCCGATGTGGCCCGAGTCATACACGCCCGAAGCCGCGCCGAACATGGCGACCGAAATCACCAGCAGCAGCGCAATTTGTTCGACATAGGGCGGCGCGTCGTTGAAGGCGTAGCGCAAGACCACGCCATACACCACGACCAGGCCCAGCCCGGTCAGGCACAAGCGAGCCAAGACCAGCACCGTGCTGGCCAAGAGCTTGTTGAGGGTAAAGAGTTGAGCCATACCAGAAGATCAGCGGCTGTTGATGATCTCGGTCACCACGTTGCGGATTTCCGGGGTGGTCATGTACTTGTCCCACACCGGCTTTTCTGCTTCCACGAAGCTCTTGCGGTCGATCTCGTTGGCGGGAATGATCTTGACGCCAGCCTTGATCACGGCGGCGCGGGCATCACGCTCCTTGGCTTCCCACAGCTTTTGGTAGTAAGGCACCGAATCCTTGGCCGCTTGGCGGATGGCCTTTTGCTGCTCGGGCGTCAAGGTGTCCCAGATCTTCTTGGAGAACACCAGCACCTCGGGCGACATCACGTGCATGGTTTCGGAGTACACCGAGGCCGCTTCGTAGTGCTTGGCTTCTTCGTAAGAGGGGTAGTTGTTTTCAGCCGCGTCCAGCAGGCCGGTCTTCAAGCCGGTGTAGACCTCGGCGAACGGCATGGGCGTGGGCGATGCACCCACGGCGCTGATCAAGCTCACCCACAGGTCAGACGGCTGCACGCGAATCTTCATGCCCTTCATGTCGGCGGCGTTTTTGATGGGCTTTTTGGCGTAGATCGAGCGCGAGCCGCTTTCGTACAGCGCCAAGCCGATGAAGCCTGCTTTTTCAAACGCGGCCAACACCTTGTCGCCTTGCGGGCCGTACATGGTCTTGCGGAAGTGATCCATGTCGCGGAACAAGAAGGGCAGCGACGGGATCATGGACTCGGGCACGATGCCGTGAAAGGCCGCCGAGTTCACGCGCACCATGTCCAGCGCGCCGATCTTGACTTGCTCGACGGTGTCTTTTTCTGAGCCCAGCGAGCCGTCGGCAAACACCTTGACCTTGTCCTTGCCGCCCGTGGCCTTGCCCAGTTGTTCGCCCATGTACTTGACGGCCAGCGTGGTCGGGTAGTCCTTGACGTGGATGTCTGCCGAGCGGAAGTCGCGCGCCTGAGCACTCAGGCTGATCGCCGCCAAAGCAGCGCTGGCCAGCAGAGTCTTGAGAGGAGAGAAGCGAGTTGTCTTCATGATGTTGTCCTGTCGTTGGTTAGTGAGGGGAAGAGAAAGCGGTTTCGGCCAAGCCGGTGGTGCCGGGGCGGGTGACAAACACCGCGCCGCCGAGTTCGATGTCATCGCCCTGGGGCTGGCCGGGGCGGATGGTGGTGATGAACAGCAAGTCCAAATCTGCGCCGCCAAAGCTGCACATGGCGGGCTTGCTGGTCGGGATGGCGATGGAGCGATCCAGCCGCCCATCGGGCGTGAAGCGGTGGATTTGGCCCGCGTCGTTGCCGCAGATCCAGTAGCCGCCCTCCACGTCGATGGCCGCGCCATCGGGCCGACCGGGCAGCGCGCGCATGTCCACAAACGGCGCGGGCTGGCCCAGCGTGCCATCGTCGTGCAGCGGCGCTTGCCAGATCTGCTGCACCTGCGGGTGGCTGTCGCTGAAGTAGGCGGTGCGCCCGTCGGGGCTGAAGGCCAGCCCGTTGGGGGTGATGAAGCCATCGCGCACCGGGGCCGACAGCCCTTGCGCGTCGTAGCGGTAGAGCTGCCCGGCAGCGGCGGCGCGGCCCATGTCGCGCACCATCGTGCCGACCCACAAGCGCCCTTGCCGGTCGCAGCGGCCATCGTTGCAGCGCATGCCGTCTTGCGGGTGGGCGATGGCGGCCAGCGGCGTGGCCTGGGCTTGCGTGCTGTGCTGCGGCAGGGTGACGTGGAACAGCCCCGTGTCCATGCCCGCCAGCAGCCCGCCCGCGTGGTGCAGGGCGATGCAGGCTGGGCGCTCGGGCGTGCTCCAAGCGCGGTGTGTGCCGCTGGCGCTGTCCCAGCGGTGGATGGCGTAGCCCTCGATGTCCACCCAGTACAGCGCGGCTTCAGCCGGGTGCCACAGCGGGCTTTCACCGACTTGGCAGCGCAAATCTGGCAGCAGCAGTTCAACCGATGTGCTCATGGCCGTGACTCCAAGCTTTACTCGAACGGGCCAGTGCGCACGAACGGGCCGCCTTGAAAGATCACGGCGGGGTCGCTCATGTCGGGGCGCGGGTCGGCTGCTTCGATGGCGGGGCGAAAGCGCTCCGAGCTGTCTTGCGGGCGGTAGCCAATGTGGCGGGCGCTGGTGTTGTCCCACCATGTCGTGGTGTTGTCGCCCATGCCGTAGATGATGGTGTGGCCGACCACCGGCGCGGTCAGGCTGGCCATGACCAGCCGCTCCAAGTCGTCAAAGCTCATCCAAGTGGCCAACATGCGGCGGTTCTTCGGTTCGGGGAAGCTGGAGCCGATGCGCACGCACACGGTTTCGATGCCGTAGCGGTCAAAGTAAAAGCGCGACAGGTCTTCGCCAAAGGCTTTGGACAGGCCGTACAGCCCATCGGGCCGCACCGGGTCACGCGGGCTGACCACTTCGTCTTGGCGGTAAAAGCCGGTGACGTGGTTGGAGCTGGCAAACACGATGCGCTTCACGCCGTGCTTGCGCGCCGCTTCATACAGGTTGTAGGTGCCGATGATGTTGCCTTCCAAAATCGGCTGCCAAGGCTGCTCGGTGGAGACGCCGCCCAGGTGGATCACCGCGTCCACGCCTTCCAGCAGGGCGTGGACGGCGGCTGCATCTTCCAGGCGGGCGGGGTAGAGTTCTTCGCTCGCAGCGGCAGTGCCTAAATCGGCGATGTCGGACAGGCGCAGCGTGTCGCAGTACGCCGGGAGCCGGGCGCGCAACTCGCGGCCCAAGCCACCGGCAGCGCCAGTCAGCAGCAATCGGGAAAAGCGCAGAGGGGTCGGATGGGCAGGCATGGTGGTCATCAAAAAAAGGTCTTGGTACAGTAGAAACTGGCCTTGTGATACGTCATCAGTTGTCGTACAACATAGGAGCGAACTTTAGCGTTCGTTTCGCCACATTGCACTAGGGTTAACACCAAGAAAAGAGACCGCCATGAACACCACCGACACCGCCAACCGCCGCAAACCCCGAACCTTGGCCTTAGAGCTGGTCGAATCACTGGGAGGCCGCATCCGTGAAGGGCGTTTGAGCCCCGGCGACAAGCTGCCGACCGAGGCGGCGATCATGGCCGAGTTCAACGTCAGCCGCACCGTGGTGCGTGAGGCGATCTCCAAATTGCAAGCGGCTGGGCAAGTGCAAACCCGTCACGGCATCGGCACCTTTGTGCTGGGGCTGGGCGATGCGCCGGGCTTTCGCATCACACCTGAGCAGTTCGGCACCTTGCGCGATGTGATTGCGGTGCTAGAGCTGCGCATTGGCGTGGAAACCGAGGCCGCCGCCCTCGCAGCGCAGCGTCGCACCCCCGAAAATTTACTGGCCATGCGCCGCGCGTTAGACGCCGTGATGGCCGCCGTTGAAGACCGGCGCGATGCCGTGTCCGCCGACTTCCAGTTTCACCTGGAAGTGGCCCGCGCCACGCAAAACCACCACTTCGCCGAACTGATGAGCACCTTGGGCAGCATGATCATTCCGCGTGCCCGTTTGGACAGCCCTGAAGCCCAAAGCGACGAGCGCCAGCAGTACCTGCGCCGCGTCAACGCCGAGCACGAGAGCATCTTGGATGCCATTGCGGGCCAAGACCCCGACGGTGCCCGCGCCGCCATGCGCACCCATTTGGCCAACAGCCGCGAGCGCCGTCGGCGCGCCAGCGAACTGAGCACGCACTGAAGCGGCGTGCTGAGGCTTGGGGTCAACCCTGTTGCTGTTTTTGGGTCTTTAGTTGTATGATGACTGACAACGTGGCGGGATGCCACGTCATCAATCACCTTAGACGGAGACTCATCCATGCTGCCTTCAGAACTCAAAACCGTACTTGAATCCGGTTTGTTGTCTTTCCCCTTGACCGATTTCGATGCCGAACTCAATTTCGAGCCCAAAGGCTATGCCGAGCGCTTGGAATGGCTGCAACCCTACGGCGCGTCAGCCCTGTTTGCGGCGGGCGGCACGGGCGAATTTTTCTCGATGGAGCCGGGCGAGTACAGCGACGTCATCCAAGTCGCGCTCGACACCTGCCGGGGTCGCACGCCCATCATTGCCGGTGCCGGTGGCCCGACCCGCGTCGCCATCCAGTACGCGCAAGAAGCTGAGCGCTTGGGCGCGCAAGGCATCTTGCTGCTGCCGCACTACCTGACCGAAGCCAGCCAAGCCGGGTTGATTGCCCACGTGCAGGCCGTGTGCCGCAGCGTCAAATTTGGCGTGACGGTCTACAACCGGGGCGGTTGCCGCCTGACGCCCGCCAGCTTGCAAGTGCTGGCCGACACCTGCCCGAACCTGATCGGCTTCAAAGACGGCGTGGGCGACATCGAAAAGTTCGTCTCTATCCGCCAAACCTTGGGCGAGCGCTTTGCTTATCTGGGCGGCCTGCCCACGGCTGAGCTGTTTGCGGGTGCGTACAAGGCGATGGGTTGCCCGGTGTACTCGTCCGCCGTGTTCAACTTCATTCCTAAGACGGCGATGGAGTTCTACAACGCCCATGCCGCCCATGACACCGCCACCTGCGACCGCCTGATCCGCGACTTCTTCTTGCCCTACATCGCGCTGCGCAACAAGAACGAGGGCTACGCCGTCTCCATCGTCAAGGCTGGGGCGGCAATCGTGGGTCACTCGGCTGGCCCGGTGCGCCCGCCGCTGTCTGACCTGCTGCCCGCTGAAGTCGAAGAACTGCGTGCCCTGATGGCACCGCTGGGCGCTCAGTAAACCCGGAGTCGCGCCACATGACCGCCACTTCTGCCTCTGCCGCCACCCCGCATGTCGTGAGCTTGCGCGTCGTTCCCGTGGCCGGGCGCGACAGCATGCTGCTGAACTTGAGCGGCGCGCACGCCCCGTTCTTCACCCGCAACCTGTTGATCTTGACCGACAGCGCCGGTCGCACCGGCGTGGGCGAAGTGCCCGGCGGTGAACCCATACGCCAAACCTTGGCCGATGCCGCCGCGCAAGTCGTCGGGGCCAAGCTGGGCGATTGGCAAAGCGTGCTGAACCGCGTGCGCAGCGTCTACGCTGACCGTGACGCGGGCGGGCGCGGCCTGCAAACCTTTGACTTGCGCACCACCATCCACGCCGTCACGGCCATTGAGTCGGCGATGCTGGACTTGCTGGGCCAGCATTTGGAAGTGCCAGTCTGCGCCTTGTTGGGCGAAGGCCAGCAGCGCGACAGCGTGCCCATGCTGGGTTATTTGTTCTACGTGGGCGACCGCAGCGCCACCGATTTGCCCTACGTCAGCACCCCCGATCAGCCTGACGACTGGCTGCGCCTGCGCCACGAAGTCGCCATGACGCCCGAGGCCGTCGTCCGCTTGGCCGAGGCCGCGCAAGCGCGCTACGGCTTTCAGGACTTCAAGCTCAAGGGTGGCGTGCTGCGCGGCGAGGACGAGGTCGAGGCCATCAAAGCGCTGAAAGCCCGCTTCCCGCAAGCGCGCATCACGCTCGATCCCAACGGCGGCTGGCTGCTGAAAGACGCCATTCGCCTGATGCGCGACATGGCCGGCGTGCTGGCCTATGCCGAAGACCCGTGCGGCGCTGAAGGCGGCTTTTCAGGCCGCGAGGTGATGGCCGAATTCCGCCGCGCCACCGGCCTGCCCACCGCCACCAACATGGTCGCCACCGACTGGCGGCAGATGGTGCACTCGCTCAGTCTGCAAAGCGTGGACATCCCGCTGGCCGACCCGCATTTTTGGACGATGCAAGGCGCAGTGCGCGTGGCGCAAATCTGCCGCGACTTTGGGCTGACTTGGGGCAGCCACTCCAACAACCACTTTGACGTGTCGCTGGCCATGTTCACCCATGCCGCTGCTGCCGCGCCGGGCCGCGTCACCGCCATCGACACGCATTGGATTTGGCAAGAAGGCCAAGAGCTGACCCGCAACCCCTTGCAAATCGTCGGCGGCGAAGTGGCCGTGCCCACCATGCCCGGCTTGGGCGTGACGCTGGACATGGACGCCGTGGAGCGCGCCCACCAGCTCTATTTGCAGCACGGCCTGGGCAGCCGCAACGACGCGCAAGCCATGCAGTACCTGATCCCCGGCTGGTCGTTTGACCCCCAAGCGGCCTTGCATGGTGCGCTGATTTTTGGTTCTCTATTTCACGAAAGCTGAGTCACTTCTATGACCACCCTTGCTTCTTACAACGCCCGCACCGGCGAAGTGCTGGCCCGTGTGCCTGTCAGCACCGCCGCTGAAGTCGATGCCGCTTGCGCTGCTGCAGCCGCCGCTTTTGCCGACTGGCAAGCCAGCACCGGCGCACAGCGCGCCAGCTTGCTCAACGCCTTGGCCGATGTGCTGGAAGGCGACCGCGCCGCGCTGGTCGAATTGGCCGACCAAGAAACCGCCCTCGGCCCGGTGCGCTTGAGTGGCGAACTCGACCGCACCAGCTTCCAACTGCGCCGCTTTGCCACCTTGGCCGCGCAAGGTGCCGCCTTTGCCGTGTTGGACGACCCCGCCGTGCCCGGCGCGCCGCCCGCAGGCCACCCGCACATGCAGCGCTGGAGCGTGCCGCTCGGCCCCGTCGCCATGTTCTCGGCCAGCAACTTTCCGTTCGCTTTCTCGGTGCTGGGCGGCGACACCGCTTCGGCGCTGGCTGCCGGTTGCCCGGTGGTGGTGAAGGCGCACAGCGGGCATTTGCTGCTGTCCACCCGCGTTTATGGCTTGATCACGGGCGCGCTGAGCAGCTTGAATTTGCCCGCTGGCCTGGTGGGTTTTGTGCAAGGCGCGGGCAACGATGTGGGCGTGCGCTTGGTACGCCACCCGGCGATTGCAGCGGGCGCGTTCACAGGCTCCACACGCGGCGGCTCGGCTTTGGCCGCAGAAGCGCGCGCCCGGCCCCGGCCCATTCCGTTTTATGGCGAGCTGGGTTCGGTCAACCCGGTGATCGCTTGGCCCGGTTTGCTGGCGCAAGATGGCGCGGCAATGGCCGCCACGCTGGCCGGTTCCATCACCCAAGGCTGCGGCCAGTTTTGCACCAGCCCAGGCGTGATCGTGCTGATCGACAGCCCCGAACTGGCCGCCGACGCTCAAGCGGTGAACGATGCCTTCGTCGCCCAACTGGCCCAAAGCCTGAACGCCTTGCAACCCCACGCCATGCTGACGCAAGGCATGCGCAGCGCCTTTGATGTCGCCCTGAGCCACTGGCTGGAACAAGGCGCGCAAGCCCTGACCGACACCGCGCAAGCACCGGCCCCCGCCGCGCCGCGCCCGGTGCTGGCCCAGGTCAGCGCTGACGACTTCATCAACCGCGCCGCGCTGCGCGAAGAAGTCTTCGGCCCCGCCAGCTTGGTCGTGCGCTGCACCAGCGTAGCCCAAGTGCTGGCCGTGCTGCAAGCCGTGGGCGGCAGCCTGACGGTGACGTTGTGGGGCGCTGATGCCGACAACGCCACCACCCGCGCTTTGGTGCGCGGCGCGATGAACATCGCAGGCCGCGTGCTGTTTGCGGGCGTGCCCACGGGCGTGGCCGTCACCGCCGCGCAGCAACACGGCGGCCCGTGGCCCAGCAGCACCGAACCCGCCAGCACCTCGGTGGGCGATGCGGCGCTGCAACGCTTCTTGCGCCCGGTGTGCTTGCAGCAAGCGCCGGGGTGGGTGGTGGGGAGGGGTGGGCGGATGGTGTGAGGTGAGTCCGGGAAACGGGAGGAATGAGTCTTGCCCTCCCGGCTAGACCTCGTGCGTGTGGAGCGTTTCGCCTTTTTCCAGCATGGCAAGGTAGCAATCAAGGTTGCTGGCAATTTTGTCAAGGACGCGAGGCAGATAGGGCACGAGGTCGCCAAAGCGTTCAGCACCGGGCATGGGGCCACCGTGGTAGTGCTGACAGTGCATCAGGATGTCCTCTCGCTCCACGGCTGGGAGCTGTTCAAGGGGGTCGCGGTCGTTGTAGTCATGAAGACCGGAGAGGTGTATGAAGGCGCACCCAAACTTATAGACCGACTGCGTCCAGCCCTGCACCAGGGAGTCCAACTCTTGCCGCAAGACGGCAACCATTTGACCGGCAAGTCCTGCACTGGCAAGAAGTTGCATGGCGCGTTGGTGTTCGTGCGAACGGCTGCGAACTTGGCGCAGGAAGATGGGAAGGCTTGACATAAACGGTAGGGATGTGGATGGTCAGGATGGCAAGTAGATCGACGGCTGCCGTATCGTCCACAGATCAGGTGCAGCCTCGGCGACGGGCTTAGTCCAGTCCGGGGGCAGGGCCAGAACCACCACGCAGCGATGTTCGCGGGCCAAGGCAGCCCGGCGTTCGTTCAGACGGTACAGAAAATCGCGCCGGGCCTGATCCCAGGTGGCATCGCCCGGATAGGCATCCAAGTCCAGCCACAAAGGCGTATCCGGCAGCAGTTGCGTTCCAACGGGGTTGACTGCGAGGCGCAGCAACTGGTCGGTCAGGTCACTCGCCTGTCGCACCACTGGCCGCTCAAAGGGTGCCCGTCCCTGTGCCTGCAACTCGTCATGGGCACGCAGCCACAGCGCCTGCTTGGCCCCCTCGTCAGAGCCAAACACCAGGATCAGCTCGAAGCCGTCACCCCAAGCCAAGCTGGTGCCCAGGCTTTGCCAAGCGATTTCCAAGGGTGGTTGTGGGCTGTGAGGCATGCGGGGGTGTTCTGAACGTGAGGGTAGGGGGCAAGGTAACCTCTGAAGATTTTTTCGCCAAAATCCCCATTTCTGAAGATTTTCCACGCCCGCAGAAGAAAATCTCACGACACACCCCCGATCTGAACTTTTTGTTAAGGCTCCATGCTCGCCCCGTCACTCCCTGCCGCATCGCCCCCAGTGTCCACCGGCCCGGTGGGCTATGCCTGGATTCGTGAGCAGCTCAATCTGCCGCCACTGCTGCTGACCGGCGAGGCCCGCGTGGCCCAGGTCGCCAGCCTTCAGCGCCTGCCCGAAGGTGTGATCCTGGTGCCGCCGCGCATGGCACCGGCTGCGCGCTGGCTGGATCAGTTGCTGTTTGCCCTCAAGCACGAAGGCGTTGACCTGTACCACCTGAGCCACGCCCTGCGGCAGGTCGAGGCGGCGGACTTGATCGCCCAGCTGGTGCAGACCCCCAACGGAGTGTTTGTGCGCAAGGTGGGGTGGCTGTGGGAGCAGGTGCATCAGCGCACGCTGGCGCTGCCGCCCGACTTGAAGGTGGGGGCGGCTTATGCCCCGTTTTTTGAGCCGGATTGCTACGTCTGCGGCCCGGCGCAACGCAGCCCCAAGTGGCGCATCGACTTCAACGGTTTGGGCGACTTGCGCTACTGCCCGGTGGTGCGGCTGACCCCGGCTATCCAGGCGCTGCAAGCCTTGGATTTGCTGGGGCAAGCATGCCAGTTTGTGGCGCAGACGCCGCATGAGATGCTGGACAGGGCACTGGGCTGGGCCTACCTGAGCGAGACCGAGGGCAGCTACGCCATCGAGGGCGAGGTGCCCACCCCGACCAAAGCCAGCGCCTTCGTCAAGCTGCTGCGCCACGCCCACGACCTCCAGCCGCTGAGCGAAGAGCGGCTGGTCACCCTGCAAAACCTGATCCTGACCAACCCGCTGGACATGGCGGTGCAGTTCCGCACCGAGCAAAACCGGCTGCAAAGTGCGGGGCGCGGTGCCGTCGGCGTGACTTACGTGCCGCCCGCGCCCGAGCTGGCCTACACGCTGATGGCGCAGCTCATCGCCCTGGCCAACCGCCCCTTGGCGGGCGAGGATGCCTTGATCCGGGCGGCGGTGGTGTCGTTTGGTTTTGTCTACATCCACCCTTTCATGGATGGCAATGGCCGCCTGTCGCGCTTTTTGCTACACCACTGCCTGGGGCAGTCCGGGCAGTTGCCGCCGGGCTTTGTGCTGCCGCTGTCGGTGGCCATGAAGCGGCACGAGGCCGACTATCTGGCCGCGCTCACCTCGTTCAGCCGCCCGGCGCGCGAGCTGTGCCAAGTCACTTGGCTGGGCGATGACCGTTACACCTACGACTGGGCCGCTGACGCGGATGTGGCTTTTCGCTACCCCGACCTGACCGCGTGCGTGGAATTCACCCTGCGCATGGCCCAGGCCGCGCTACAGCAAGACTTGCAGCACGAGACGCAGTTTCTGGCCGACTTTGACCGGGTGTTCCACGCCATCAACGCGCACTACGACCTGCGCAGCAGCGACCTGTCCACCCTGATCCTCTGCGCCTTCGAGCAAGGCGGCGTGCTCTCCAAAACCCGCCGCAAACGCTACGCCGACCGCGTGCCTGTTGCCACGCTAGACGCCATCGAGGCCGAGGTGCAGCGCTGTCTGGCCGATAGAAGCTCTGAGGACTAGCGGCGGCCCGTCACAGCCCCTCGACATCCATGCCGTGCTCAGCCAGCCAGGTTTTGCGGCGCTCGAAATCAGGTAGCGCCCGCTCGACCCGGTGCCAGAACTGCGGCGTGTGGTGGGGCTGGTGCAGGTGGGCCAGCTCATGCACCACCACGTATTCGGCAACGCGCGGGGGCAGCAAGATGGTTTTCCAGTGGAAGTACAGGGTGTCGCCCTTGCCGCATGAGCCCCAGCGGTAGCCCAGGTCTTGCACCCGCAGGCTCGCGGGCTGCACTTCCATGCGGGCCACGTACTCCTGCACCTTGGCCCATAGCCACGGCTGGGCGTGTCGGCTGTACCACTGCACCAGATGAGCGCGGGCGTCAGCCACCCGGTCGCGCCGCAGCATGAAGCGGCCATTGAGCAACTTGATCGGCACTTGTTGCGCCTCTTGCTGCGGATCAATCAGCCGCAGCCGGTAGCTGCGACCTAGGTACAAAAAGCCCTCGCCATCCACAAAGGATTTGACCGGCACCACCTTTTGCAGCCGGTCTTTCTCGGCCAGCTTGGTGTAAATCCAGAAACGCTTGGCGAGCACAAACTCGCGTAACTGCGCCTCGGGCACCTCGGGAGGGGCCAGCAGCACCAGCTCGCCGCTGCGATCCACGGTGATCTCCAGCGTGCGGCGGCTGCTGCTGGGTTTGAGTTCAAACGTCAGGTCATCGACCGTCAATACGCTCATGCTTGCTGCAACTTGCTTGAATTGGCGCGGGCCAAGTCCATCAACTTGTCACGCAGCGCCGGGATGGCCGCGCGCGGCACTTGTTTGGAGCTGACCAACAGCCTGAACAACCGGGTGCCTAGCGCATCTTGCGCGGGGCGCTTGTGCGGCTCCCAAAAGGTGTCGCTCAGCTCGGCGGAGATCATGTCCACCAGCTCCACCGTCAGGTCACGGGCGGGTAGCAACTGGGCTTCGCTGGCGGGCGCTGTGCCCACGGCAGCTTCTAGCAGCAGTCGCAGAAACGGGGTGTAGTGCTCGGGCAGATTGGGCATGGCAGCGCTGTCGTCTGCGGTGCCGGTGTGAATCTGGTCGATCAGGTGCTGCATGGCGGCCATCAAGCTGGCCCACTGGCCTGCCAGCGTTTGCAGGATGTCGTCCAGGCGCTCGCTGAGCTTGCGAAACCACACCGGGTCTTCGTCAAGGTGCTGGCGGATGTGCGAGCGGATGGCGTGCTCCATCTCTGACGCCTTGGCGCGGTCGTTGGCTTGGCGCGAGACATGCGCCTCAAAGTCGGCATCGGTCAGCGTAATCGGCGGGATCTTGGGGTCTACGCCCAGCGAGATCACATGGTCATCAATCAGCTTGCGCACCTTGGCCCCCACGTCTTTGCCCAAGATGGGGGTGTCTTTGTAGCGGTTGCGGGCGCAGGCGTGGATGTAGGCCAGGGTTTTGGCGTCCTGGGTAAAGGGCAACCCCTCGGGGCGGGGCAGCACCATGTCCAGCGAAGCCAAAAACGCCTTGAGTTTGACCGTGAACTCGGCGCGCAGCCGCTCGTTCGCCAGCAGTTCAATGCAGGCGTTGGTGTCGTCCAGCGACTCGATCTGGTGGCTGCGAAACAGGTTGACCACGCGCAGGTGGCGGTCACGCAGGGCGGGGATTTCGTCCTTCAGGCTGCGCAGCGCGCCGTCCACGTCTTCGTCGGCGTAGGCGGCCAGGGCTTCTTTCAGGTGCTGCACCACGCCAAAGTAGTCCACCACCATGCCCGCACGCTTGCCAAATCCGGTGCGGTTGACGCGGGCAATGGCTTGCAGCAGTTCGGCCTCGCGGATGGGGCGATCCAGGTACATCACGCCTTCAATCGGCGCATCAAAGCCCGTCAGCAGCATGGACTTGACCACCAAAAACGCCAGCGGGTCGGCCTTGCCCGGCTGGGCGTGGCGCAGCGGCTTTTTAAAGCGTTGGATGCGCGCCTCGTTGGCGGCGGCGTCTGTCCATGACTTCCAGGCTGGGTCGTCGTTGTTGCCACCCGAAATCACCGCCGCAAACTCGATCTGTTGCAGCAGCTCGCGGTAGCGCCACGCCTGCACTTGGGCACGCACCAGGGGCGGGCGCAGGCACAGCGCCATGTCGTCCAGCGCCCGGTCAGCCGGGGGCAGGGCGGCAGCTTGGGCCAGCAGCTCGGTGCGCGCGGCCTCCAGCGCGGCGGTGTAGCGAACGGCGGCCAAGCGGCTGTAGGCCACCACCTGCGCCTTGTGGCCGTTGGGCAAGATGTGGGTCACGTAGTGGCGCAGCATGTCGCGCGCCTTGTCGGCGATGAGCTGCGGGGCCTCAAAAATCTGGCCCTGGGTGGCGTACTTTTGCTTGATGGCCTCCAGCTCTTGGGCGCTGTGCGTGCTGAACAGGTCGTCAAACAAATCGTCCAGACTGGCCCCGTCTTTGACCGCGCCACGGGCGGTGCGGCCCTCGTACAGCACGGGCACGGTGGCCCCGTCTTCTTCGGCTTGGCGGATGGTGTAGCGGTCGATGAAGTCGCCAAAAATCTCGTGGCTGCGCTTTTTGTCGCCCATCAGGATCGGCGTGCCGGTAAAGCCGATCTTGGCCGCGTTGGGAATGCCCGCCATCAGGTAGGCGTGCGAGTCTTTGGTGTGGCTGCGGTGCGCCTCGTCAATCAACACCAGGATGCTGTCGTCGTCGTTCAGCACCTCAAACCCCTTGGTGCCGGAAGGCCGGGCCGACGACGGGGCATAGGGCGCGGCGGGTTCGCTCACGCCGGGGCTGGCCCCGCTGCGGGGCAGATCGGCAGCGCGCAGGCCGGGTTCACCCGCCGCGTCGGGGTCGCGGTACTTTTGGATGGTGGCAAACACCAAACCCGGCCCCTTGCGCCGCACCAGTTGCTGCACGCTGGCGATGGAGGTGGCCACCTCCACCCGCTCGCCCGTCAGCGTGGCGGTGGCGCTGAGCTGGGCTTGCAGGTCTTTGCGGTCGGTGACCACCACCACCTTGAAGCGGCGCAGACGCGGGTCGGTGCGCAGTTTGCGCAGCAAAAACACCATCGTCAGCGACTTGCCCGAACCTTGGGTGTGCCAAATCACGCCGCCGCGCCGGTCGTGCTCGCCGTCTTGCTGGCGCGTTTTGCCGGTCTGGAGCCGGGCAATGGCTTTGCTGACGGCACGAAACTGCTGGTAGCGGCACACCGTCTTGATGGTCTGCCCGCCCACCTGCATGAACAGCGTGTAGTGCCGCACGATGTCCAGCAGGTTGGCCCGGCTCAGCAGGCCCGCCACCAGCCGCTGCTGCGCCGACAGTGCAGGCACGCCCAGGTGGGCGGCCACGTCCTCCTCGCGCGCTGGGGCCACCGTTTTCCAACTGGCAAAGTGCTCAAACAAGCCGCCCACCGTGCCCACCCGCGCCGCGTTAAAGCAGGTGGCCACCAGCAACTGGCAGGTGGCAAACAGGGGCTCGTTGCCCTCGTGGTCTTGCACCTCGTGGTTGGCGCGGCGCTGGTTGCTGTAGCGGCGCAGTTGGTCAACCGCCTCCGCCAGCGGCTCGGGCACCGAGGGGCTTTTGCACTCCACCACCACCAGCGGGATGCCGTTCACCAGCAGCACCAAGTCGGGCACGATGAACTGTTTGCCGCTGTCGTAGCCCGGCGGGCAGTCCACGCGGTACTGGCTGACCACGGTGAACGTGTTGTTGGCGGGCGTGTCCCAGTCGATGAAGCGGATGGTCTGGCTGCGCCCGCCGTCCCAGCCGGGCAGGCCGTCCACCGTCAGGCCCAGCAGCAGCAACTCGGTGGCGGCTTGGTTGGCCTCGATCAGCCGGGGCTGGGCCAAGCGGGTCAGCGCCGCCACCGCCTCGGCCAGCCGATCTGCATCCAGCCAGGGCAGCCACTGCTCGCCCTGCGGGCGCAGGTTGATGCGGGCCAGTTGGGCGCGCAGCACGTCGGCTTGAATCACCTCGGCAAAGCTGCTGCGGCCCGTGGCGGCAGGCTTGTCTAGGCTGCCCGCCATGTGCGTCCAGCCCAGGCCCTGGAGTTGTTGGACGAACGGTTGTTCGACCTCGGTGAGTTCCCATTCCATCAGTTGTCTCCCTGCGTATCAGTTCATGAGCCTAGCCTGCTATGGCTCAAATTTTGGGGTCTGTGAGGTGCCTTGTAGCAGCGGCGTGACGCGCACGCGGCCTGTGAGCAGGTCGTTCATGAGGGCGGATTTCATCCGTTGTAGCTTTTTCAAACGGATTTCCTCATTCAATAATTTTTTTTCATATGCGAATATTCGCTCTTCAATGAGGCTCTGCTCCCTCAGTGAAGGAATTGCTGCGAATATTTCACCAAGTTCACCACGAGTTACATGAAGAAAAGAGTCCTTGAATCCGTGCGCCGAGTCTTCTATTGTCGTCTGTCTGAACCGAAGTAGATGGAAAAGGTATGTTTTTGATATTATTTCTGGATTTGGTGTTACTTTGAAAATGTGCTGGTTAAGTACGCCTTCAGGCCCTTGCCACAGCCTCGCCCCGAAGGAAACTCCGCGCTGACCAGCCCAGGCGAATAATAAATCTCCGGGATATATGTGCCATGCTTCATTGACTTTTCCTGTGTAGTAATTAAACTCTGGTGATCCATTTAAATTCTGTATTCTTATAATTGGAATGCCAATGTCAGACCAAGCCCCAGCATCAAATGTTTTGCCATTCACATACTTGGCTAGCTTCTCAAGCTGTCTACATTCCCACTCCTTCGGAATCCACCCCAGCGGTGAGTCTTGGTAAAGATGCGGAGCCTCTTCGTAGCTGGGGCGCAGCTCACCGTTGGCATCCACGCCCCTGGTCAGCAAGTCGTGCAGCAAGCCCTGTTTGACCTGCTTGAGCTTTTCGACGATGGCCTCGGTTTGGTGGATGGCGGTGTCGAGGGTGTCGAGTACGTCTGCAATTGCATTTTGTTCTGCAAGAGGAATTCGCTCAAGTTTGTAAAGTTCTCGAATAACACTTGGGTGGGCTTTCATTTGATAATCAAATTGAATGCCGGATTGCAATCTCTCAAGTATTGCGTGTAGGTAACGATAGTTCCAGAGGTCGCGTCGATGAATTCTTAAAAATCCACAAACATTGGTTACGGAGTATTTGTGTTTTTTTCTATAAAATGGTTTTCCGCCGCCATCGATAGACCATGTAATTAATTCTTCATCAAACATGTGGCGGCCATATTTACCGAATATGCCTTCGCCTACTGCGGATGACGAGTAGACTGGGTAATTTCCGGGGTGTGCTGAGAGATCAGTTGTGGAAATTACTTCACCTCGGCCAAGTTCAATCTCGCCTGCTGATTCATACACAGACAATGGTTGCTTAGACATACCCCAGCCCCTTCAAAAACCCCTGAAGCTGATTCGCCGCCGCATCGCGCTCGCGCTCAATCTCGGTCAGCGTCACCTTGTACTTGTCCCACCAGTTTTCAAACGCCGCCACCACCTGCTGGCGTTGGCGGGTGATGTAGCTTTCGACAATGCGCTGCATGTCGGTGTGCAAGATGGTCAGCAGCAACTGGGCGGCGGCGGCGCTGTCCAAGCCTTGCACCGATTGGTTCAGCTCCAGGGTCAGGCCGTCGTTTTTGGCTTTGATGCGCTTTTTCAGGGCGGTCAGGTCTTTCTTCCAGACTTTGAGCTGGGCCTCGTCCACAGCGGTGGCTTCGTCCGCGTCTTCGGCTTCTGCGGCACCGTCAGCGTTTTCGCCGTCTTCGGTTTTGTCGGGGGTGGCGGCTTTGATTTGGCCTTCTAGCTCGGCTTTTTGGGCTTCCAGCTCTTCCAGCCCGGCCACAAAGCTGCCCATCAATAACTTGACCAGCTTGTGTTCTAGCGGACGGTCTTTGCTGTCCTTGTCTTCCAGCCCGGTGACGATGCTGGTGCGCCACGCATCGACCACGCCGTGCGCGCCGCGTGCCATCAGGGTCAGAAAGTCGTATTTGCTCTGGTTCCAAAACCCGGCCACGATGCCGCGCACCTGAAACGGGTCGAGCATGCCCACTTGCTCCAGCGTCTGGCTAAAACTGTCCAGCAGCTCGTTGCGCAGGCCGACAAAGCTTTGCGCCTCGGCCAGCGCGGTGATGCGCGGGCTGTGGGCGGCCCACCAGTTTTCAAAGGCGGTGCGCACGGCGGCTTCTTGCGCCAGCAAGCCGGGGTTGGTTTCGATGGCGGGTTTGAGCTGGGCTTTGTCGGTGAATTCGGCTTTGAAGTCCCAGTAGCGGGCGTCGCGTTCGGTCAGCAAGTCGGCGGGGTTCAGGCCGTGGGCTTGGAACAGGGCTTGGTGCTGGGGCAGGGC
>CALMOI010000237.1 GCA_937871735.1 uncultured Comamonadaceae bacterium | reverse complement strand
GTTTGCCAGCCTCGAACAGCTCCAAAATTTTCACGTTGTTTTCGATGTACGGCGCGTGCAAAAACTCCGGGTCATTGAGCAGGCCAAACGCCAGCCGCAGCTCGGCCAAGATGTGCGAAAACATCACATTCAGCCGCTCGCTATCAGCCAGCTCAGCAATGGCCATGTGAAATTCCATATTGGCCGTGCCCACGCCCTGCCAGTCAGCGGCATCGCGGCATTTGAAGGCCATCTCCACCGCATCGCGCATGTGTTTTTTAGCCGGGTGGCGCGGGTAGGCTTGTGCCAGCGCTTGGCATTCAATCAAGCGGCGCACCCGGTAAATGTCAATGATGGAAGCGATGCTCGGAATGGCCACCGACACGCCGCAGTTGGGCGCATGCCGCACCAACCCTTCTTTGGTCAGGATCCGAAAAACCTCGCGCAGGGTGTTGCGCGATATCTCTAGGCTCTCGCTCAGCGCCGCCTCCGACAGGCGCTGACCGGGCAAAAACTCACCTTTGACAATCTTTTGGCGAATCAGATCAGCCGTGCGTTCATTCAATGTCTGCGTGTTGGCCGGAGGTTTGGGTGTCATAGCAAAGGAGGTGTTGGGGCGCAAGGAGAGTGCGCTTTGTACCAGATTTCAGGCGCAACCGCCCCTTCAGCCAGGGTTTCCACCAGTGTCAAAAGCAGTGCATTGCCGCACAAAATTAGAGCATCGCATGACAACTTGGTGCAATTTGCCACCTTATACAAATCTTATTGTTCAACAATAAAGTTTTTTGTATCTTTCAATTAAATTTATTGTTCACCAATAGGCATGCGAATTGCGTGATGTAGCGGGCTGACTGAGGCATCGGTACAGCACAAGGATTGAGGTTTCTATGTCCAACGAAAGATCAACATGACCAGTGATATCAACTTGTGGCCACTCATCGGGGTGGCCGTCATCATTGCGGGCTTCGTCCTGCGCTTTAACCCCATGCTGGTCGTGATCACCACGGCCATCGTGACGGCGTTTGCGGCGGGCTTTCCGGTGGAGCGAATTTTGTCGGCCATTGGCACCGGCTTCATCAAGACGCGCAACCTGCCGCTCATCATCTTGCTGCCGCTGGCGGTGATTGGTTTGCTGGAGCGCCACGGGCTGCGCCAGCACGCACAAAGCTGGATCAGCCGCATCAAGTCGGCCACTGCTGGACGTTTGCTGCTGATTTACTTGGGCGCGCGCCAACTGACCTCGGCCATTGGTCTGACCAGCTTGGGCGGGCATCCGCAAATGGTGCGCCCGCTGCTGGCACCGATGGTGGAAGGCACAGCCGAAGTGCGTTACGGCAAGCTGCCTGACGCAGTGCGCCACAAGCTGCGCGCCTACTGCGCCGCCACCGACAACGTGGGCCTGTTCTTTGGTGAGGATTTGTTCGTGGCCTTTGGTGCCATCGTGCTGATGACCACCTTCTTGCACGAAGCAGGTGTCGATGTCGAACCCATGCACATCGCCTTTTGGGGTATTCCGACAGCAATTTGCGCCTTCGTGATCCACGCCTGGCGCTTGAACCGTCTGGACAAAACGCTGACGCGCGAACTGGCGCAAGTCACCCACACCAAGGAAGTCTGATCATGATTTTGTCTATCCAACACCTGTACTACTTGGTGGGTGCCATTTTGGTGATCACGGCGGGCATGACGCTCACTGATGCCAGCCACCCCAAGCGCTATTCCAGCGCCTTGTTCTGGGCGCTGTACGCCTCGGTATTTCTGATCGGAGAAAAGCTGCCGCCGGTCTGGGTTGGCGCGGGTGTGGTTGTCATGGCGCTGATTGCCGGTTTGAACGGCGTGGGCGCTGGACACCATGTGGCGCGCACCGCCGAGCAGCACCTGGCCAGCGCCAAGCGGCTGGGTAACAAGCTGTTCATGCCCGCTTTGGCGATTCCGCTGATCACGGTGATTGGCACCTTGTCGGCCAAATCGCTCAGCATCGACGGCGTGCCGTTGATTGACCCCAAGAACGCCACGCTGGTGAGCCTGGGCATGGGCTGCGTGATCTCGTTTGCGCTGGTCTGCTGGCTGACCCAAGAAAGCCCGGTGCAAGGCATCCGCGAATCACGCCGCCTGACCGATGCGCTGGGCTGGGCCTTGGTGTTGCCGCAAATGCTGGGCATGCTGGGCTTGGTGTTCTCCGACGCGGGTGTGGGCAAGGCGGTGGCGTTTGCCACCACCAGCTACATCAATATGGACATTCGCTTTGTGGCGGTGGCGGTGTACGTGGTCGGCATGGCGCTGTTCACGGTGGTCATGGGCAACGGTTTTGCCGCCTTCCCGGTGATGACCGGCGGCGTGGGCGTGCCGATTTTGCTCGGCGTGTACCACGGCAACCCGGCGGTGATGGCGGCCATCGGCATGATGTCGGGCTACTGCGGCACCTTGCTCACGCCGATGGCGGCCAACTTCAACATCGTGCCCGCCGCGCTGCTGGAACTGCCCGACCGCAACGCGGTGATCCGAACGCAGGTGCCCACGGCACTGACACTGCTGCTGGCGAACGTCTTGTTGATGAACTTCTTGATGTTCCGCTGAGCAGGGCGCATCAACACCACCTCCCGCTGCCGGTGAACCCGCCGCGCAGCTTTTCTTTCAGGACTGGCTTATGAAAATCGATTTGAACAGTGACTTGGGCGAGAGCTTGGGCACTTGGCGCATGGGCGACGATGCCGCCATGCTCGGCATCGTGAGCAGCGCCAACGTGGCCTGCGGCTTTCATGCGGGCGATCCGGCGGGCATATTGCGCACGCTGCGCCAAGCCAAGGCGAACGGCGTGGTCGTGGGCGCGCATGTGGGCTACCGCGACCTGGTCGGCTTTGGCCGACGCAACATGGACGTGGACAGCGCCGACCTGATTGCCGACGTGATCTACCAAATCGGCGCGCTCCAGGGCTTGGCGGCGGCGGCAGGCACCACCGTGCGCTACGTCAAACCACACGGCGCGCTGTACAACACCATCGCCCACGATGCGCGCCAAGCCAAGGATGTGATCACCGCCATCCGCGAGATCGACCCCAGCCTGACGTTGGTGGCGCTGGCCGGTTCGCCCCTGCTGCGCTGGGCTCAAGACCAAGGCCTGCGCGTGGTGGCCGAAGCCTTTGCCGACCGCGCCTACACCCCAGCGGGCGCGCTGGTGTCGCGCCGCGAACCCGGAGCCGTGCTGCATGACGCAACCCTGATTGCCGAACGCATGCTGCGCTTGGTGTGCGACGGGGTGGTGCAAGCCATCGACGGCAGCCAAGTCGCCATTGCCGCCGACTCCATCTGCGTGCACGGCGACAACCCCGAGGCGGTGGCCGTGGCCGCCCAAGTGCGCGAGCGACTGACGCAGGCCGGAGTCCGCATTGCATCTTTTGAAGTGTCCGCATGATGCGTTTTTTGCCCGTCAACCTCAACGCCCTGCTGGTGGAGTTGGACAACCTATAGCAAACGCTGGCCCTGCTGGCCTCGCTCACAAACGCGCCGATTGCGGGGATTGAAGAGCTGGTGCCTGCCGCCCGCACCATTTTGATTCAGTGGCGGCCCAGCGCCTGCAACATGGCCGAGCTGGTGCGCCAGATCAGCCAGCGCGATGTCAGCGCGCGCGCCGAACGCGGCGGCACGCTGATCGACATCCCCGTGCACTACAACGGCGACGATCTGGCCGAAGTGGCCGAGCTGCTCGGGATCACGCCCGCAGAAGTCATCCACCGCCACACCGGCAGCGAGTACGCAGTGGCCTTCACCGGCTTTGCGCCGGGTTTTGCCTACCTGAGCGGCGGCCATCCCAGCTTCAACGTGCCGCGCCGCAGCACGCCGCGCACGCGCATTCCCGCTGGGGCGGTCGGGCTGGCGGGCAGCTTCAGCGCCGTCTATCCGCAGGCCAGCCCCGGCGGCTGGCAGATCATTGGCGTGACGCCCACGGTGATGTGGGACTTGGCGCGTGACGTGCCCGCGCTGCTGCAACCCGGCTTTCGGGTGAAGTTTGTCGATATCGCCACGCTGCCCGTCGCGGCTCAGGCTTCATTGGCGGCTGCTACAGATTCCAAACCTACAGAAATCGCCGCAGCCCCAACGCTGGGTGGCGTCGCTGCACTCGAAATTGTCTCCCCCGGACTGCAAACCCTGTTTCAGGACTTGGGCCGCCCCGGTCAGGCCGGGCAAGGCGTGTCGGCTTCCGGGGCGATGGATCTGGTCGCCCTCAAAGCCGCCAACCGACTGGTGGGCAATGCCTCCAACATCGCCTGCCTCGAAACCGCCAGCGGCGGCCTGCGCCTGCGCAGCCACGGCGACACCGTGGTGGCCGTAACCGGTGCTGATGCGCCCTTGACCGTGACCAGCGCCAGCGGCCAGCACTGGCAAGCCGCGCGTTACCAGCCGCTAGCGTTAACCGAAGGCGACACCCTGAGCATCGGCCAGCCGCAAGCGGGCCTGCGCACCTATTTGGCAGTGCGCGGTGGCTTTGCCGTGATGCCGGTGCTGGGCAGTTGCTCAACCGACACGCTGGCCCACGTCGGCCCCAAGGCGCTAGCTGCTGGCGACGTGCTGCCGATTCGCCCGCTACCCTATGGCGCGGCGGTGGGCCTGCCCGAAGAGCCGCCCACCGATCTGCCCACGGTGCAAGACATGGTCACGCTCGACGTGGTGCTGGGCCCGCGTACCGACTGGTTCACGCCCGAGTCGGTAGAACGTCTGCGCAGCCAGCTGTGGCAAGTCACGCCGCAGTCCAACCGCATCGGCCTGCGCCTAGCGGGCGAAGTGGCTTTGACACGCGCCGTGACCGACGAGTTGCCCAGCGAAGGCACACCTTGGGGCGCGATTCAAGTGCCGCCCAGCGGCCAGCCCGTGCTGTTTTTGGCCGACCACCCACTCACCGGCGGCTACCCGGTGATCGGCTGCGTCGCGACCTACCACCTGAATCGGGCCGGACAAATTCCGGTTCATGCCTGGGTGCGTTTCAACCCTGTGAGAGAACCATCATGAAAAAAGTACTGATTGCCAACCGGGGCGAAATTGCTGTGCGCATCGCCCGCGCCTGTGCCGATTACGGCGTGAAATCCGTGGCCGTGTATGCCAACCCCGACCTCAACGCCCTGCACACCCGCATGGCCGACGAGGCTTACGGCCTGGACGGCGACCGCCCGGCAGACACTTATCTGAATATCGACAAACTGCTGGCCGTCGCCGTGCGCAGCGGCGCTGACGCGGTACACCCCGGTTACGGTTTTCTATCGGAGAGCGCCGCCTTCGCCCAGGCGGTGATTGATGCCGGTTTGCTCTGGATTGGCCCCTCACCCGCTGCCATCGCCTGCTTGGGCGACAAGGTGCAGGCGCGCAAGATCGCGCTCAAAGTCGGCGCGCCGCTGGTGGCCGGTACCACCGAACCGGCCAAAGATGCCAGCGAAGTGCTGGCCTTTGCCGAGCAGCATGGCCTGCCGATCATCATCAAGG
>CALMOI010000236.1 GCA_937871735.1 uncultured Comamonadaceae bacterium | reverse complement strand
GGCCTGCGTGCGGGCCGTCAGCCGGTTCTTGCATTCGCTCTCCAAGAACAGCAGCGAGCGCATGGCGTCCAGCGCCGTGCGGCGGTTGGGCGTTTCGCGGAACACGTCGTTGAAGATTTCGAGCGACAGGTTGCCGGTGTAGCCCGCCAGCAGCGCCTGCTCAAAAAATGTCACCACATCCAGCTGCCCCTGGCCGGGAAAGTTGCGGTGGTGACGCGCCCACTGGATCACGTCCATGGCCAGCAGCGGCGCATCGGCCATCTGCACAAAGAAGATGCGCTCGCCCGGAATGTCGGCAATGCCCATCGGGTCGTCGCGCAGCGACAGGGTGTGAAAGCTGTCCAGAATCAGCCCCAGGTGCGGGTGGTCGGCCTTCTCGACAATGTTCCACGCCTGCTTGTAGAGGTTGACCCACTTGCCCCAGGCCAGGGCCTCGTAGCCAATGCGCAGGTTGCGGCGGCTGGCGCGCTCGGCCAGCTCGTGCAGTTGCGCCGCCGCGCGCTCGGCATCGCCCAGCGATGCGGGCGAGGTGTTGGAGCACACCAGCATCAGCGGGCAGCCCAGCTCCTGCATCACATCGAACTTGCGTTCGGCGCGGTACAGGCTGCGGCGAAACAGCTCGTCGGGCATGCCTTCAAAGTCGCGAAACGGCTGGTACAGGTCAATGCCCAGGCCCAGGTCAGCGGCTTGCTGGCGCAGCTCGCGGGCGCTGCCGGTGAAGCTGATGAAGTCGGGCTCAAACAGCTCAATGCCATCGAAGCGCGCAGCGGCAATGGCTTCGAGCTTCTGGCGCAGGGTTCCGCTCAAAGAGACGGTGGCAATGGATCGGCGCATGGGTACACCTCGTGTCTCAGCAATCAATGGTTCAGAAAAGCCAAGGGCCGGGCACCGCGCCCCGCCCTGCGGGCGGCAGCGTCAATACTTGATTTGCGCCACAGCGCGCAGCTCATCGGCCGTGGCGGTGCCGTAGCCAAAGAATTCGAGGTAGGCCGGAATCATCTCGAACAGCATGTCGGTACCCACCTGCACGCCGCAGCCCTTGGCCAGCGCGGCTTGCAGCAGGGGCGTGTATTCGGTCTTCATCACCACCTCGCCCACCATGGCTGCAGGGTCGATGCGGGTCACATCAAAGGGCAGCGGGTCGCCCTCTTTCATGCCCAGCGGCGTGGCGTTCACCACCACATCAAAACCCGCCGGGTCGTTAGAGCCCGTCTGCACGACCAGCTGCGGGTAGTGGGCGCGCAGGCGTTCGGCCAGCCCTTCGGCGCTGGCGGCACAGGTGTCATACAGGCTGATGTGGGCCACACCCTCGGCCGCGAGCGATGCCGCGATGGCCGAGCCCACGCCGCCCGCCCCCGACACGATCACCCGCGCCCCGCGCAACGTGCGCCCCTTGCGCAACAGCCCGCGCACAAAACCCGATCCGTCAAATTGGTCACCCAACCAGGTGCCATCGGGCCGCAGCAGCAGCGCGTTGCAGGCCCCGGCAATGCGGGCGGTGGGCGTGATTTCATCGGCCAGCGACAAGGTGGTGACCTTGTGCGGCATGGTCACCAGGGCGCCCTTGAGGTTGGTCACACGCGCAAGCGCCGCCAGCGTGCCAGCGTAGTCGCCGGGCTTCACGCCCATGGGCACCACCACGGCGTCAATCCCCCGCTTTTCAAACCAGGGGTTGTAGATCATCGGCGCCTTGAACGACTCCGTGGGGTAGCCCAGGTGGGCAATCAGTTGCGTGGTGCCCGAGATCATGCGGTGTGCACTCCGCGCAGTACCCATGCCAGTGCAGGAGCCAGCGCCACCCCGCAGCCCCACCCCGCCGCCAGCCCGGCGGGCCCATGCGGCTTGGCGGGGGAGGTAGCGGGTGGCGCCAGATGTTGTGGCTGGCCTGGAAGATTGGAAGTCATGCGCATCCGGCACACATGAGTGCCTTGGTTGATGGGAAGTGCATGAAATGTACGAACTAGTACGTTATTCAATGATTAGGGCAAACCCTGAACTGCTGTGAACATGGGTAACGCGGTGTGCAGCGCGACTTGGGCGGGTCAGGGGCCAGAACCGCCAACCTACAGCGTTCAGGGATGGAGCCGCTTCGCAGCGTTTGAAGTCAGTCGCCGTTTTCGCTGGTACTCGCGCTGAATGCAGCGAAGCGGCTGTTGGGCGCTTCAACTTTCCCCGGCCCGAGTGCCGGCTGGAGAAGGTACTGCTGCCATATCGTTTCGCGACCCAACTGGTACCCCGCAGCCGAGCCCCACTCAGTAACTTAGACTGACGGTTTCGACTCGTAGCGGTCGCTGGCGACCAAAGAAAAGCCGTCGCTCAGCGTTAACTGCAGTCATTCAAGATCGACGGGCTGAGCCACTGCTTCGAGCATGACCAGCCAATCGACTAACGACTTGTCAGTGGTGTATGGCACGAGTCTGCCCAAAACCCCTGCCATACTTGGTCGGGTGTGGTTGATTTTCCTATCCGTTGGCTTCACCTGACCCCGTTTTTTTGCGACAGCCCTGCATGCTTCCCACTTCCCCTCCGTCCGCAAAACTGCTGCAACTGCTGCCCGAGGCGGTGGTGCAAACCGATGCGC
>CALMOI010000235.1 GCA_937871735.1 uncultured Comamonadaceae bacterium | reverse complement strand
TGAAAAGAACGACCGCGTTGGCGGGCTGCTGCGCTACGGCATTCCCGACTTCAAGATGGAGAAGTCGCACATTGACCGCCGCGTCAAGCAAATGGAAGCCGAAGGCGTGGTGTTTCGCACCAGCGTGTTGATTGGCAAGATGCCCGAAGGCAGCAAAGTCACCAACTGGGCCAAGGAAAGCATCAGCCCCGAGCAGCTCAAGAAAGACTTCGACGCGGTGCTGCTGACCGGTGGCTCTGAACAGTCGCGTGATTTGCCCGTGCCGGGCCGTGATCTGGACGGCATCCATTTCGCGATGGAATTTTTGCCACAGCAAAACAAGGTCAACGCGGGCGACAAGCTCAAGGGCCAGTTGCGCGCTGATGGCAAAAACGTCATCGTGATTGGCGGCGGCGACACGGGTTCTGACTGCGTGGGCACCAGCAACCGCCACGGCGCGGTCAGCGTGACTCAGTTTGAAGTCATGCCCAAGCCCCCAGTTGAAGAAAACCGTCCCATGACCTGGCCCTACTGGCCGATGAAGCTGCGCACCAGCTCCAGCCACGACGAAGGTTGTGTGCGTGAGTTTGCGGTGTCCACCAAGGAATTCATCGGCGAAAAAGGCAAGGTCACGGGTCTGAAGACTGTGCATGTCGAGTTCAAAGATGGCAAGCTGGTTGATATCCCCGGCACCGAAAAAACCTACAAGGCCGACATGGTGCTGCTGGCGATGGGCTTCGTGAACCCGGTGGCAACCATCTTGGACGGCTTCGGTGTGGACAAAGACGCACGCGGCAACGCCAAAGCCAGCACTGAATTCACAGGTGGCTATGCCACCAATGTGCCTAAAGTGTTTGCTGCGGGCGACATCCGCCGTGGTCAGTCATTGGTGGTGTGGGCGATTCGCGAAGGTCGCCAAGCCGCCCGCGCTGTCGATGAGTTCTTGATGGGCACCAGCACCTTGCCGCGTTAAGCTGAGAGGTGACACTCTCGAACGGGATCAAGCAGGGTTCTCCCTGATCCCGTATTATCCAAAAGCCGGTGTCTTTCCGGCTTTTGTTGTTTTATGACCGCCACCTCTGTTGATACCCCTCTTGTCGAGCTGCGCAACCTGACCTTTGGGTACGGGGATCGGGTGATTTTGGATCGCGTCAGCCTTCAAGTGCCGCGCGGCAAAGTCACGGCCTTGATGGGCGCATCGGGCGGCGGCAAAACCACCGTCCTGCGCCTGATTGGTGGTCAGATACGCGGTCAATCCGGCCAAACGCTCTTTGATGGACAAGATGTGGGGGCGATGAATGTCGCCCAGCTCTACGCGGCTCGCCGTCGTATGGGCATGTTGTTTCAGTTCGGTGCTTTGTTCACTGACATGAGCGTGTTTGACAACGTTGCTTTTCCGCTACGTGAACACACCGAGCTTTCTCCCGCGCTGATCCGCGACATTGTGTTGATGAAGCTCAATGCCGTCGGCCTGCGTGGCGCGCGCGACCTGATGCCCAGCGAGCTTTCCGGCGGCATGGCGCGGCGCGTGGCGTTGGCCCGTGCCATTGCCCTTGACCCCGAACTGGTGATGTACGACGAGCCTTTTGCGGGGCTGGATCCGATTTCTCTGGGCACCGCCGCCCGCTTGATTCGTGAGCTCAACGATGCGATGGGCCTGACCACCATCATCGTCTCGCACGATTTGGACGAGACCTTCCACATTGCCGACCAAGTGATCGTGCTGGCCAATGGGCACATCGTGGCACAAGGCACGCCCGACGAAGTGCGCCACAGCAATGATCCGTTGGTGCATCAATTTGTCCATGCGCTGCCCGATGGGCCGGTGCGCTTTCACCATCCAGCGCCCGCTTTGGAGGCAGATTTCGGTTCTGCACAGGCTGCGACAGCAAACCAAGGGAGTCGCTCATGAGCCAGTGGCTGACGATGCTGGGTTATGGCGTGCGCCGCCAATTGGCCGAAATGGGCGTGGGCGCACGTCTGTTTTGGCGCTTGCTGATGCTGATCGGCCCGGCGCTGCGGCGCGGCAGTTTGGTGCGCGACCAGATTCATTTTTTGGGCAACTACTCGCTGTCCATCATTGGCGTGTCGGGCTTGTTTGTGGGCTTTGTGCTGGGCTTGCAGGGCTACTACACCTTGCAGCGTTACGGGTCTTCCGAGGCCTTGGGCTTGCTGGTGGCGCTGTCGCTGGTGCGTGAACTCGGGCCAGTCGTGACCGCTTTGCTGTTCGCGGGACGCGCAGGCACCGCCTTGACCGCAGAAATCGGCTTGATGAAGGCGGGCGAGCAGCTCACCGCCATGGAAATGATGGCGGTTGACCCCGTGCGCCGGGTGCTTGCTCCGCGTTTCGTGGCGGGCTTGATCGCCATGCCGGTACTGGCAGCTGTGTTCAGCGCGGTGGGTATTTTTGGCGGCTACGTGGTGGGCGTGCTGTTGATCGGCATTGATGCGGGTTCCTTTTGGAGCCAGATGCAGGGCGGGGTCGACGTGTGGTCCGATGTCGGTAACGGCATGATCAAAAGCGTGGTGTTTGGGTTGGCGGTGACCTTTGTGGCGCTGCTGCAAGGCTTTGACGCGCAGCCCACGCCTGAGGGAGTTTCGCGTGCCACCACCCGCACTGTGGTGGTGGCCTCGTTGTCGGTGCTGGGTCTGGATTTCATCCTGACCGTGTTGATGTTCAGTATTTAGGAGGAACCATGCAGCGTTCTAAAAATGATGTGTGGGTCGGTTTGTTTGTGGTGATTGGTATCGTGGCGGTGCTGTTTTTGGCGCTGAAGTCGGCCAACTTGCTCAGTTTGAATTTTGATTCGGACTACCGTGTCTCGGCCAAGTTCGACAACATCGGCGGCTTGAAGGCCAAGGCGGCGGTCAAAAGCGCTGGGGTGGTCGTGGGCCGGGTGGAGTCCATCACCTTTGACGACAAGTCCTATCAAGCCAAAGTGACCTTGGCGCTGCAAAGCCGCTTTGCGTTTCCCAAAGACAGCTCGTTGAAAATTTTGACCAGCGGCTTGCTGGGTGAGCAGTACATTGGCATCGAAGCCGGCGCTGATGAAAAATTGTTGGCAGCGGGTGATCAAGTCAGTGCTACGCAATCGGCTGTGGTGCTGGAGAATCTGATCAGCCAGTTCCTGTACAGCAAGGCCGCCGAAGGCAAAACCACGCCTGCCCCCGGAGGTGACAAATGAACACCGACACTGCACATTTCACGCTTGCACCACGCCGCGTAGCGCGCGGGGTGTTGGCTGCTGCTTGTGGGGCGATGCTGCTGCTCAGCGGCTGCGCCAGCTTGCAAGGCGCGGATCCGCGTGACCCGATTGAACCTGTGAACCGCAAAATTTACGGCTTCAACGATGTGGTGGACCGGATGTTTCTCAAGCCCGTCGCCACGGCTTACAACGATGTCACGCCCAGGCCCGTTCGAGTAGGGGTGTCCAACTTTTTCAGCAACGCCAGCGATGTGTGGTCGTTCTTCAACAACGTGGTGCAGCTCAAGCCCAAAGAATCGGTTGAAACACTGGCGCGCGTCAGCGTGAACACCGTGCTGGGTTTGGGGGGCGTGTTGGACGTGGCTTCCGAGATTGGCATCGAGCAGCACAAAGAAGATTTTGGGCAGACCATGGGTTTCTGGGGCGTGCCGTCGGGGCCGTACTTGGTGCTGCCGATCTTGGGGCCATCAACGGTGCGTGATGCAGCAGCGTTGCGCCTAGACACGCTGGGCAATCCGCTGTCTGATGTTGATCCGATACGCACGCGCAACCAGATCACCTTGATCAATGCGGTGGACACCCGTGCGGGCTATTTGCGCGCCGGACAAACACTGCAAGAGGCAGCTTTGGATCCTTACAGCTTCATCCGCGATGTGTACTTGCAAAAGCGCCGTAACGATATCTATGACGGCCGCCCGCCCGAAGACGGTGAGCCGCCCGAGGCGACTCCAACCCCACCTGCGGCACCTGCCTCGGCTGCGCAATGAACCCTCTTGGATCCGTTGCAGTTGCTTGCAAACTTGACCCAACGGATATGAACCCGCGAGCCCCTTCAGGCTCCAACACCCATCGTCATGCTTAGAGGGCTCATCGCCCTCCTGAAAGTCACTTTTATGAACCGTCGATATTTCGCCCGATTCCTGTCCGCCACTGTGGCAACCTTGCTGATGGCCGCCGCGCCCTTGAGCCACGCTGCTGACGAGGCACCGGACGCATTGGTCAAGCGCCTGTCCACCGACGTGCTCAACACCATCAAGGCCGACAAGTCTTTGCAGTCGGGTGACTTGTCCAAGCTGGTGGCCTTGGTGGATACCAAGATCATGCCCAACGTCAACTTCCAGCGCATGACGGCTTCGGCCACCGGCCCAGCTTGGCGCAAAGCCACGCCTGAGCAGCAAAAAGCTCTGCAAGAAGAATTCAAAATTTTGCTGGTGCGCACCTATGCGGGCGCGCTGTCGCAAGTCAGCGACCAAGACGTGGTGATGAAGCCCTTGCGCGCCTCGCCGGACGACAAAGAGCTGATCGTGCGCACTGAAATCAAGGGTAAAACCGACCCGGTGCAACTGGACTACCGCTTGGAAAAAACCCCCAGCGTGGGCGCAGGTTGGAAAATTTACGACCTGAACGTGATGGGCGTGTGGCTGGTGGAAACCTACAAGGGTCAATTCACCCAGCAAATCAACGCCAAGGGCATTGATGGCCTGATTGCCTCGCTGGACGAGCGCAACAAAGCCAACGCCAAGAAGTAAACACCGCACACCACCCGAGGCCCTCCATGCTGGTATTGCCTGCTGAACTGACACAACACGAAGCCAGCGCCTGCTTGGCCCAATTGCTGGGCCAGATTGGCGCGGAGACCGCCGTGGTGGCCGATGCGGGCGCGTTAACCCGGTTTGATTCGGCGGCGCTGGCGGTGCTGCTGGCCTGCCGCCGTGCCAGCGTTGATGCGGGCAAGACCTTTGCCGTGCGCCAAGCGCCTGCCAAGCTCCAGCAACTCGCGCAGTTGTATGGCATTGCTGATTTGCTGGACGTCAGCTCCGCCGCAGCCTGATCCCTTCCGGCGCTCAGCAGCGGGTTGCTGCTGGTGGCCTTAAAATCGCGGGCTCATGTCTGCCATCTCCTTTCAGTCTGTCTCCAAGACCTACCCCGCCGCCCAAGGTGGGCAAGGGCAGCCCCTCAAAGCCCTCGACAACGTTAGCTTCGACATCGAAGAGGGCGAGTTCTTTGGCTTGCTCGGCCCTAACGGCGCGGGCAAAACCACCCTGATCAGCATTTTGGCCGGCTTGGCGCGGGCCAGTTCAGGCCGCGTGCTGGTGCAAGGGCACGACGTGCAAGCCGACTACGCCGAGGCCCGCAAGCGCCTGGGCATCGTGCCGCAAGAGCTGGTGTTCGACCCCTTTTTCAACGTCCGCGAAGCGCTGCGCTTTCAGTCTGGCTACTTCGGCATTCAGCACAACGACGCTTGGATCGACGAACTGCTCAGCAGCTTGGGCTTGACCGACAAAGCCAACGCCAACATGCGCCAGCTCTCGGGCGGCATGAAGCGCCGGGTGCTGGTGGCGCAGGCGTTGGTACACAAGCCGCCGGTGATCGTCCTTGATGAGCCCACGGCCGGCGTGGACGTGGAATTGCGCCAGACGCTGTGGCAGTTCATTGCCAAGCTCAACAAACAAAGCCACACCGTGCTGCTGACCACGCACTACCTTGAAGAAGCCGAGGCGCTGTGCAACCGCCTGGCCATGCTCAAGCAAGGGCGCGTGGTGGCTTTGGCCAAAACTTCTGATTTGCTGAGTGCCGCTTCGAGCAATGTGCTGCGCTTCAAAATTGACAGCGCCTTGCCGCCTGAATTGGCCAGCAAAGCCCGCGTTACCGG
>CALMOI010000234.1 GCA_937871735.1 uncultured Comamonadaceae bacterium | reverse complement strand
GGTGCTGGCGTTTGCCGAGCAAAACGGCCTGCCCATCATCATCAAAGCCGCCTTTGGCGGCGGCGGGCGCGGCATGAAGATCGCGTGGCGCATGGACGAAGTGGCCGAGTTGTACGAATCCGCCGTGCGCGAAGCTATCACCGCCTTTGGGCGCGGCGAGTGTTTTGTGGAGCAGTTTCTGGACTGCCCGCGCCACATCGAAGCCCAGGTGCTGGCCGACCAGCACGGCCATGTGGTCGTGCTGGGCACACGCGACTGCTCGCTACAGCGGCGCAACCAAAAGCTGGTGGAAGAAGCGCCCGCGCCGTTCTTGACCGACGCGCAGCGCAGCCGCATCCACCAGGCGGCGCACGACATTTGCGCCGAAGCCGGTTACACCAGCGCGGGCACGGTCGAGTTTTTGCTCAGCGCCAGCGGTGCGATCTCCTTCCTTGAAGTCAACACCCGCTTGCAAGTCGAGCACACCGTCACCGAACAAACCACCGGCATCGACTTGGTGCTGGAGCAGTTGCGCATTGCAGACGGCCACGCGCTCACCCTCACCGAAACGCCGGTACCGCAGGGCCACGCCTTTGAGTTCCGCATCAACGCCGAAGACGTGGGGCGCGGCTTTTTGCCCTCGCCGGGTTTGGTCACGCTGCTTGCGCCGCCGTCCGGGCCGGGCGTGCGGGTGGATGCTGGGGTCGAATCCCAGTCCACCGTGCCGGGCACCTTTGACTCGCTGATGGCCAAGCTGATCGTCACCGGGGCCACGCGCCAGCAGGCGATTGCGCGGGCGCGCCGGGCGCTCAAAGAGTTTCGCATTGAAGGCGTTGCCTCGGTGCTGCCGTTTCACCGCGCGGTCATGGAGCACCCTGATTTCATCTCCGAAACCCCGTTCAAGGTGCATACGCGCTGGATTGAAACCGACTTTGCCAACACCCTGGCCGCTGCCGCCCGCACCGAGCCCGCGCCCGATGCCAGCCTGTACCGCACCGCCGTGGAAATTGACGGTCGCCGCGTCACGCTCGGCCTGCCGTTGGAGCTGTTGCGCGGTATGCAGTCGCTGGGCGCTGGTGCCAGCGTGGCCGCCAACCCGGCGCAGCCCGCCGCAGAGGCCAACGCCGTGCCGTCACCCATCGCGGGCACCTTGCAGTCTTGGAAAGTTGTCGATGGCGGCGAAGTGCAACAAGGCGACCTGATTGCCGTCATGGAAGCCATGAAAATGGAAATGCACGTCACCGCCCACCGCAGCGGGCGCATTACACTGCACGCCCCAGCGGGCAGCTACCAAAACGCCGGAGTGGTATTAGCCCGTATCGAATAATGAGGAAGCATGGGCTTGGACATATTCCAAGTCCTGCGCCTGCCTTGATTGTGAATGGATCGGTGAAATGAGAGGATATTTTCTAATGTGCAAATCAGCATTATTCATGCGCTGCATTTTGATGCTGCTGGCCTCAAGCAGTGTCTACGCCGAGACGATTGAATTGAAACTTGCCTCAGCCTACACCGCTGACAACTTTCAAACGCAAAACATACAGAAATTCTCTGATGACACCAAAAATGCAACCAAGGGCGGTGTTGACATCAAAGTTTATCCTGCTGGGGATTTGATCAAACCATTGCAGATATTTGACGGCGTCAGGGCAGGCACCACAGCACAGGCGGGTGAAGTGATCATGTCATCCCAAGCGGCGCAAGATGCGCTGTTTCAATTAGATTCCTTGCCATTTCTGGTGAATGATTATGAAGATGCGCTGCGTCTTTGGCAGTTATCACGTCCCGCCATCGAAAAATCACTGGACGAGCGCGGCATTGTTTTGCTGTACGCTGTTCCGTGGCCGCCGCAAAACTTGTACTCCGACCGCCCGATCAACTCGACAGAAGATCTCAAGGGCTTGAAAATGCGCAGCTACAACGCCACGACCGAGCGATTTGCGCAAATGATTGGTGCCACCCCGATCACGATTCAAGCGGTTGATTTGAATCAAGCCATCGCTGACAAGAAAATCAATTTGATGCTGACATCCAGCTCCACTGGATTCGACACGAAGGCTTGGAGTGGTATGAAATACTACTATAAAGTC
>CALMOI010000233.1 GCA_937871735.1 uncultured Comamonadaceae bacterium | reverse complement strand
GCCGCTGACTTGGCGCGCATCGGCCAGCGTGGGCAGCGCCGTGGCCGATTGCACCGGGTACGAGCCCAGCGCCTGGCGCCATTCATAGGCGATGACTTGAATCGCCGCGCCCAAGTTGAGCGAGCCAAACTTCGGGTTGGTTGGAATGCTCAGTGCGGCGTGGCAGCGGTACACGTCTTCGTTTTGCATGCCGAAGCGTTCTGAGCCAAACAAAAAGGCCACGCCGCCTTGCGCGGCTTCTGCGCCAGGCTGGCGCGCTTGGGCGGCCAGCGCTTCAAGGTGCGGACGCGAGGCCACGGTGGGCGGGCCAAAGTCACGCGGCGTCATGGCGGTGGCGCACAGGTGGGTGATGCCGTCGAGCGCCTCATCGAGCGTGGCAACGATGCGGGCTTTGTCGAGCACGTCCAGCGCGCCGCTGGAACGCTGAATGGTTTCTTCGCGGCGCAGCACGTTGGGCCAGCGCGGCGCGACCAGCACCAGGTCATCAAAGCCCATCACTTTCATGGCACGGGCGGCAGCGCCGACATTGCCAGCATGGCTGGTCTGGATCAGGATGAATCGGGTGTGCATGACAGTATGAAACGGGCCGCAAGGGCCGGGCAGGTAAAATCCGATATTGTCGCTGCCCGTATCGCCGGGTCGGCCCCTTCCACGCTCTTCATCACAACCTATGTCGTCCCCCAATCTGCATCCCATGCTCAACGTGGCCGTTAAGGCCGCCCGCGCCGCTGGCGCCATCATCAACCGCGCCGCCCTTGACGTAGAGGCCGTGCGCATCTCGCAAAAGCAGGTCAATGACTTCGTCACCGAAGTGGACCACGCCAGCGAAAAAGTCATCATCGACACACTGCTGACCGCTTACCCCGACCACGGCATCTTGGCCGAAGAGTCTGGCAGCACGCACGGCGCGCAAAACGCAGATTGCGTCTGGATCATTGATCCGCTGGACGGCACCACCAACTTCATCCACGGCTTCCCGGTGTACTGCGTCAGCATCGCGCTGGCCGTGCGCGGCAAGATTGAGCAAGCTGTGGTGTACGACCCCACCCGCAACGACCTGTTCACCGCCACCAAAGGCCGTGGCGCGTACTTGAACGAACGCCGCATCCGCGTCAGCAAGCGCACGCGCCTGCAAGAGTGCTTGATCTCCACCGGCTTTCCGTTCCGCAAGGGCGACAACTTCAACGCCTACCTGCAAATGATGGGCGACGTGATGCAACGCACCGCCGGTCTGCGCCGCCCCGGTGCCGCCGCGCTGGACTTGGCTTACGTGGCCGCAGGTTACACCGACGGTTTCTTTGAAACGGGCCTGAACGTTTGGGACATCGCTGCGGGTTCGCTGCTGATCACCGAAGCCGGTGGTTTGGTGGGCAACTTCACGGGCGAAGCCGACTTCTTGGAACAAAAAGAATGCATGGCCGGTGCGCCGCGCATCTACGGCCAATTGGTCAGCATCTTGGGCAAGTACAGCAAATTTGCCGGAGCCGGTGACAAAGCCGCCGTGCGCCAAGCCAGCGCCCCCGGTGCCAACGAAGCCGCCGCCGACCTGAGCGCCGACGTGCAAGACGAAGAAGGCCCCGGCACCAGCGCCACCCCGACCGAGCCCAAGGGCGACGACGCACCGTTCTGAGCGCCAACCCCGGCCCCCACGGCACAAGCCGCCGCCATCTGACCTCTGTTTTCTGCCATGGACAAGCCCGACTTTTCAGCCCATACCCCCATGATGGCGCAATACCACGCGATCAAAGTGGAGTACCCCGGCACGCTGGTGTTCTACCGCATGGGCGATTTTTACGAGCTGTTTTACGCTGATGCCGAGAAAGCCGCCCGCCTGCTGGACATCACGCTGACGCGGCGCGGCCAGTCTGCCGGGCAGCCGGTGGTGATGGCGGGCGTGCCGTTTCATTCGATGGAAGGCTATTTGGCGCGGCTGATTGCCCACGGCGAATCCGTCGCTATTTGCGAGCAAGTCGGCGATGTGGCGACATCCAAAGGCCCAGTCGAACGCAAAGTGGTGCGCGTGGTCACGCCCGGCACGCTGACCGACACCGAGCTGCTGGCCGACAAAACCGAAACCGTGCTGCTGGCCGTACACCAAGGCCCACGCGCCGCCAAAGCCGGTGGCTGCGGCTTGGCCTGGCTCAGCTTGACGCAAGGCGAGCTGCATCTGGCCGAATGCGCCGCTGACGAGCTGCCCGACTGGCTGACCCGCATCGCCCCACGCGAGCTGCTGTACAGCGCCGACG
>CALMOI010000232.1 GCA_937871735.1 uncultured Comamonadaceae bacterium | reverse complement strand
GTAGGGGTTGTACTTGTCAAAGTTAGACAAGCGCGTGGGCGGCACCAGGGTGATTTGGCCGCCTTTGGGGGCTTGCGGGTTGACATAGTCAAGGTGCGTAAACCCCGCTGGGTACTTGATGTCACCAAACTGCGCATAGGCGTGCGCCGCCCATGCGGGTGCGCAAACCAACAATGACCAAGCTATGAACAAACCTCGCATGCGACAATTCTGCACAGATTTTTCTCGGAGACCCCTTACATGAGTGCAAAAACCGGCTTTCTCGCTGGCAAGAAGCTGCTGATCACCGGCCTGCTGTCCAACCGTTCTATCGCTTATGGCATTGCCAAAGCCTGTCACGACCAAGGGGCCGAGCTGGCCTTCAGTTACGTGGGCGAACGCTTCAAAGACCGCATCACCGACTTTGCGGCGGAGTTCAATTCCACGCTGATTTTTGACTGTGATGTCAGCAGCGATGAGCAAATCGACCAAATGTTCAAAGACTTGAGCGCCACTTGGCCGACGTTTGACGGTTTTGTACACAGCATCGGCTTTGCGCCGCGTGAAGCCATTGCTGGTGATTTCTTGGACGGCCTGAGCCGCGAGAACTTCCGCATTGCGCACGACATCAGCGCTTACAGCTTCCCGGCGATGGCCAAGTCCGCCCTGCCCTACCTCAGCCCCAAAGCCTCGCTGCTGACGCTGAGCTACTTGGGTTCGCTGCGCACCATTCCGCACTACAACACGATGGGCTTGGCCAAAGCGTCGCTCGAAGCGTCGGTGCGCTACTTGGCTGAATCGCTGGGCCCGCGTGGCTTGCGCGTCAACGGCATCAGCGCTGGCCCGATCAAGACCTTGGCCGCCAGCGGCATCAAGGATTTCGGCAAGCTGCTGGGCATGGTGGCCGCCGCTGCACCGCTGCGCCGCAACGTCACGATTGAAGACGTGGGCAACGTCGCCGCCTTCTTGCTGAGCGACTTGGCCAGCGGCATGACCGCTGAAATCACCTATGTGGATGGCGGCTTCAGCCACACCGCCGGGGTGTCACGCGACAGCGCCGCCTGACGCACACACAGGAGGCCCACCCACCATGCACCGCAGACAAGTTTTGTCATGGCTCGCACTGGGTGCGGCCTTACCGCTGCCCACGTTGGCGGCCAGCAGCATCAGCGCACCGCCGTTGATGCTGGCGCAGCGCTACCCCAGCAACCACACCTTGGCCAATGCCAGCGATTACTGGGTCAGCGAAAAATACGACGGTGTGCGCGGCTACTGGGACGGCTCGCAACTACTGACCCGCAGCGGCGAACGCATCCACGCCCCCGACTGGTTCACCGCCCATTGGCCCACCACGGCGCTGGACGGGGAACTCTGGGCCGGACGCGCTCGTTTTGAGCAAGCGGTCTCGACCGTGCGTCAACAAATTCCGAACGATGCGGCTTGGCGCGAGCTGCGCTACATGGTGTTTGACCTGCCCGCGCACCCCGGCACCTTC
>CALMOI010000231.1 GCA_937871735.1 uncultured Comamonadaceae bacterium | reverse complement strand
CTTCTCGGCCAAAGAAGCCTTCAGCAAAGCCATCGGCCTGGGAATGCGGATGCCGATGACGTGGCGCTTGTGTGAAATCTCCAACCTGAAGAGCGGCCAACCCATCATCGTGCTGCACGGCGAGTTGAAGACTTGGTTTGAAGCGAAGCAGCTTCAAGTCCATATCACCGTCACCGACGAAACTGACTACGCCGCCAGCTTTTGCGTGGTCGAGCGGCCCGATGCCGCTGCTGCCACCGCTGTCCCACCTGCCGCCCCGACGCCTCCCGCCCCATGACCTTGCAAGCCCCCGTCATCCTCGACATCGCTGGCACCCAGCTCACCGACATCGACCGCCAGCGCCTCGCGCACCCGCTCACGGGCGGGCTGATCTTGTTTGGCCGCAACTGGCAAAACCGGGCGCAGCTCACCGCCCTGTGCGCCGACATCAAGCGCGTGCGCGCTGACCTGCTGATCTGCGTCGATCACGAAGGCGGGCGGGTGCAGCGCTTTCGCACCGACGGCTTCACCCATTTGCCGCCCATGCGCGCCTTCGGCCAGCTCTGGGACAAGGCCGGGGCCGAAGTCGCCTGCAACGCGGCCCACGCCGCCGGTTATGTGCTGGCGGCGGAGCTGCGCGCCTGTGGCGTGGACTTCAGCTTCACCCCGGTGCTGGATTTGGACTGGGGCGGCAGCGGCGTGATTGGGGATCGGGCCTTTGCCCGCTCGGCGCGCACCGTCACCCGGCTGGCGCAGAGCTTGGCGCACGGCCTGCTGCGCGCGGGCATGCAGCACTGCGGCAAGCACTTCCCCGGCCACGGCCACGTCAAGGCCGATTCGCACACCGCCATCCCCATCGACCGGCGCAGCCTGAGCACCATCTTGGCCGACGATGCCGCGCCCTACGGCTGGCTGAGCGCGAGTTTGAGCAGCGTGATGCCCGCCCATGTCATCTACCCGCAAGTGGACAGCCGCCCGGCGGGCTTTTCGCGCCGCTGGCTGCAAGACATCCTGCGCGGTCAACTCGGTTTTGGCGGCGCGATCTTCAGCGACGACCTGAGCATGGCCGGAGCCCGCCAACTCGAAGGCCGCAGCCTGAGCTACACCGAAGCCGCCCTAGCCGCGCTGGCCGCAGGCGACGACTACGTGCTGCTGTGCAACCAGTCGCTAGGCGATGGCCGCGCCGTCGATGAGCTGCTGGCGGGCCTGACCGCCGCGCAGACCGACGGCACTTGGCAGCCCGACCCCCTCAGCCCCGCCCGCCGCCGCGCCCTGCTGCCGGTGGGCGCGGCGCTGGATTGGGACGCGCTGATGGCCTCCGCCGACTACCAATGCGCCCACGCGCTGCTGCCTTGAAACCCGCATTGATGCCCCGCATCTGCGCCGTTGTTGAACCAACCCAGCCCGCGCGGCTCCACCTTGCATGACCTTGTTGTTTGATTTAATAGGCCAAGTGGCTGCGCTGCTGCTGCGTTTGATGTTCACGCTGGTGGCGGCGGCGTTTGCGCTGGGCGTGCTGCTGATCGGCTTGGTGGTGGTGCTGTTCATGCTGCTGCGGGCCTTGCTCACCGGGCGCAAACCCATGCCGTTCATGGTGTGGCAGCGTTACCGCGAGGCCTCACGCGCCTCGCGTGCGCGCTGGACGAACCGCGCCCGCAGTCCGTGGGCCCAACCCGCCGCAGATGATGACGTGACCGATGTCGATGCCAGCCCCGTGCATCCCAGCACGCAACCCGCCCGCCCGCGCTTGGCCCCAGCTGACACCAATGAAATCACTGACGTGCAAGCGCGCGACATCCCGCCGCGTTGATTTCAGCACCGAGCGCACGGGCCTAAAAAAAACCCGCCGGGTGAGGGCGGGTTGATCGTGCAACGCAGGCGCGTCGCTTACTTGCTCGGGTGGCCCGGCAGCTCGTGCTCGCGGCGCAGGGCCGGGAACAAGATCACGTCGCGGATGCTGGGGCTGTCGGTCAGCAGCATCATCAGGCGGTCAATGCCAATGCCGCAGCCGCCGGCGGGGGGCATGCCGTATTCCAGCGCGCGCACGAAGTCGTGGTCAAAGTACATGGCTTCGTCGTCGCCGCTGTCTTTGGCATCGACTTGGGCGTGGAAGCGGGCGGCTTGGTCTTCGGCGTCGTTGAGTTCGCTGAAACCATTGCCGAATTCGCGGCCTGTGATGTAGAGCTCGAAACGCTCGGTCACTTCCGGGCGCAGGTCGTTGGCGCGGGCCAGCGGCGAGATTTCGGTCGGGTGTTCCATGATGAAGGTGGGTTGCCAGAGCTGGTCTTCCACGGTTTCTTCAAAGTACATCACTTGCAGACCGGCCAAGCTGCGGGTGGACAGCTTGTTTTTGTCTTCGCTCATGCCCAGCTTTTTCAGGGCGCTGATCAGCCAAGCGGCATCGTCCACATGGGCACCGGCTTCGGTGTACTGGAAGATGGCTTCGCGCACCGTCAGGCGGGCAAAAGGCTGGCTCAGATCGACTTCGCGGCCGTTGTACGTCAGTTGCAGTGTGCCGACGGCCTTCATGGCGGCGTCACGCACCAAGCTTTCGGTGAAGCCCATCAGGTCGTGGTAGTTCCAGTACGCCGCGTAGAACTCCATCATGGTGAACTCGGGGTTGTGGCGGACGCTGATGCCTTCGTTGCGGAAGTTGCGGTTGATTTCAAACACGCGCTCAAAACCGCCGACCAGCAGGCGCTTGAGGTACAGCTCGGGCGCGATGCGCAAGAACATTTGCTGCTCCAGCGCGTTGTGGTGCGTCTCGAACGGCTTGGCGTTGGCACCGCCGGGAATCGGGTGCAGCATCGGGGTTTCGACTTCCAAGAAGTCGTGCGCCACCATGAAGTCACGGATGCCGCTGACGGCCTTGCTGCGCGCCACAAAGCGCTTGCGCGAGGTTTCGTCGGTCATCAAATCGACGTAACGCTGGCGGTATTTCACTTCTTGGTCGTTGATGCCGTGGAACTTGTCGGGCATCGGGCGCAGGCTCTTGGTCAGCAAGCGCACGCTGGTGACGTGAACTGACAGCTCGCCGGTGCGGGTTTTGAACAAATGGCCTTCGGCGGCCACGATGTCGCCCAAGTCCCAGTGCTTGAAGCTGGCGTAGACCTCTTCGCCCACGTCGTCACGGGTGACGTAGATTTGGATGCGGCCTGTGCTGTCTTGCAGCGTGGCAAAGCTGGCCTTGCCCATGACGCGCTTGAGCATCATGCGGCCCGCAATTTTGGCGGCGATGGGCGCAATGCCTTCGCCCTTGAGCTCTTCGGCGGTTTTGTCGGCGTAGGCGGCTTGCAGCTTGGCGGCGTGATGCTCGGGCTTGAAGTCGTTCGGGAAGGCCACGCCCTTGCCTTGTTTTTGCGCTTCGCGCAGAGCTTTGAGCTTTTCGCGGCGTTCGGCGATGAGCTGGTTGTCGTCAGTGGCGGCAGCGGTATGGGCTGCGGATGAGGCGGCAGAAGTGGCGTTGTGGGAGTCGGACATCGCGTGAACCCGGACGGCGATCCGGGTAGGTAACTGGAGGGTGCTGCCCACAGGGCGGCAAACCCCCGATTGTAGTTTCCCGCTGCCCTTCAGTGGGTGACGCCGTCGCGACGCAGCACTTTGACGGCGGTGAGCAGCAAGATGCGGCAGTCCAGCGCCAGCGAGCGGTGCGCCAAATAATGCGCGTCCAATTCGACTTTGGCGGGAATCGGCAGCTCGTCGCGGCCATTGATTTGCGCCCAGCCGGTCAGGCCCGGCACCAAGGTGTGAACACCGCGCTCAGTGCGCAGCGCGATCAAATCGTCTTGGTTGTAGAGCGCCGGGCGCGGGCCGACCAGGCTCATGTCGCCGGTCAAAATGCTCCACAACTGCGGCAACTCGTCCAAGCTGCTTTTGCGCAAAAAACCGCCGATGGGCGTGAGCCACGCCTCGGGCCGCGTCAGCAAATGGGTGGCAACCACCGGCGTGTCAATGCGCATGCTGCGGAACTTGGGCATCTTGAAGATGCGGTTGTGCTGCCCCACGCGGTCTGACCAGTACAGCACCGGCCCGCGCGAAGTCAGTTTGACGGCCAGCGCCACCAGCAGACAGGGCAAGGCAAGCAGCACAGCGACGGTCAAGGTGATGCAGAGGTCAAACAGGCGTTTCATGGCAGTCAGATTGCAGGAGTAGGGACGGCAGCGCGTTGCAGGCCCTGGGCCAGGGTGTAGGGCGGTGTCCAGCCCAGTTCCAGCCGGGCCAGCCGCGCATCGACTTGCAGCGGGGCCAGCAGTTTATCCACCGTCTCGGCCCGGCCCAGCAGACCCGCCAAGCCGCGCAGCAGGGACAGCGGCACGTTCAGCAGCCGCGCTGGGCGGCCCAGCGCGCGGCCTATGGCACGGATGAAGTCGGCGGTGGAGACATCTTCGCCATCGGCCACCACAAAAGCTTGCTGGCGCGCGGCGGGGTGGACGGCGCACAGGGCGATGAAGTCGACCAAGTTGTCGAGCCCGACAAAGCTGCGCAGCGGCGTGGCCCGGCCCAGCGGTAGCCAAGCGCCCCGCGCCACGGCCCGCTGCAACTGGCCGAAGTTGCCGGGTGCATGGGGGCCGTAGACCAGCGGCGGGCGGATGATGACCCAGTCGCGCCCTGCCAGTTCGTGCGCCACGACCTGCTCGCAGGCCAGTTTGCTGACGGCGTAGGGCTCGGTTGGGGTCGTGGGGCTGGTCTCGGTGAATGGCCGTCCCGCCTGCGCTGGGCCATAGACCCCAATGGAGCTGAGCAGCACCAGTCGCCCCACGCCCGCTTGCGCGCAGGCCCGGGCTAGCGCCTCGGTGGTGCGGACGTTGCTGTCAAAGGCGACGGCGGTGGCGTTGCGCTGATGCGCTAGCGCGGCCAAGTGGATCACCACATCTTGCCCAGCTAGCAGTGGGGCCAGCACATCGCCATCAGCGTAATCGGCAATAGACACGCAGCGCACCCTTGGTAGGGTCAACGGCTGGCGCGACAAGGCAGTGACGGTGTAACCCGCATGAGCCAGATGCTGTATCAATGCCTGCCCGATGAAGCCGCTGGCCCCGGTGACGAGGATACGCCTTGCTGTACTATGGCCCCCGGTTTTGGTGTGCAGAAATCTCATTAATGATGTCGAAATTTAGGGTAAATTTGGTAGAGGTCTATTAAATTTAATGTCGCAGTGAGTTGAGTTTGAAGTGTGCAACTTACTAAGCCAATCTGTTTACTATCAGTGAGTAGTGTTCACACTCAATGATTTTTTGGCATCATGAATTGTAATAAGTTTATCTGATGAATTGCAACTTCTTTCGGTAATTTATAAGTCAATCATAAGTATATGTTAGATTCAAGATTTTTAAGATTGATGCAGGTGGCTGGGGCTGGCTATTTAGGCAGATTCGGGGCTGGTTTAGTTATAATTTTTACGATTCCGCTGGCTAGGAAAATCTTGGCGCCAGAGTTGTTTGGCGTCTGGATGATGTTGAGTTCTTTGATTGGATTCATGTCATTTATAGATTTTGGCATAGGGAATGGGGTTCTCAAT
>CALMOI010000230.1 GCA_937871735.1 uncultured Comamonadaceae bacterium | reverse complement strand
AGTAATCCGCATCCATGTCGAGCACGGCGTTGTACTCGTCATAGAACTTGCGGTGGGCTTCGGCGCTGGCGTCGTCACCTTTGATCAAGTCTTTGAAGTAGTCGTAATGGCTGCTGGCGTGGCGGTCGGGGTTCATGGCCACGAAGCCGGTGTGCTGCAAGAAACCAGGGTAGACGCGGCGACCAGCGCCAGGGAAATTGCTGGGCACGCGGTAGATCACGTTGTTTTCAAACCAGCTGTGGCTCTTGCTCATCGCCAAGTTGTTCACGGCGGTGGGTGAGCGGCGGGCATCAATCGGGCCGCCCATCATGGTCATGGACAGCGGGGTGATTTCGCCACGCGAAGCCATCAACGACACCGCCGCCAGCACCGGCACGGTGGGTTGGCACACGCTGATGATGTGGCAGTTGCCGCTTTGCTTTTGGATATAGCGGATGAATTCTTGGACGTAGTTAATGTAGTCGTCCAGATGGAATTCGCCTTCAGACAGCGGCACCAAGCGGGCATTTGTCCAGTCAGTGATGTAGACCTTGTGGTCGCGCAGCAGCGTTTGCACGGTGTCGCGCAGCAGTGTGGAATAGTGGCCCGACAGCGGTGCCACCACCAGCACGGTGGGTTGGGTTTTCAGCTTAGACAGCGTAGCCACATCGTCCGAGAAACGCTTGAAGCGGCGCAATTCGCAAAACGGCTTGGTGATTTCGATGCGCTCGTAAATGGCGACTTCAACGCCATCGACCGGCACTTTGCGGATACCAAATTCTGGCTTTTCATAATCTTTGCCCAAGCGGTGAATCAGCGCATAGGCGGCAGACACGCGCTGAGAAAGCGGCGATTGACCAAAACCCATCACGGGGTTGCTGTAGATCTTGGCGGCAGCTTGAGCCAAGTCAGAAAAGGGCTCCATGAGAGAACGTTGGGTTTCGTAGATCTGGTAGAGCATGGCGGAGGTCTTTCTGTGAACGAAAAATGTTGCAGTGCAATATAGCAGTTGTCATGCCCGCTGCACTGGACTGATCACTCCAATGAGGAGGGCGAAAACTGTATCGTTTGAGTGCATGAGTGCCGAATTTCGGACGCGATGACTTTGATGTAACTCAAGGCGATTGACAATGGTTATAACCCTGAAATTCTTCGCCAACCTGTCAGCCAAGTGACGTGACGAGCGGTTTTTGACGGCATCTGTGCAGTGTTGGGCAGGTTTGCACTGTGACGGTGCATGAAACGTAAAAAGCCGCCCGAAGGCGGCTCGTGATGCGGCGTTAACTGCGGCTTAGATCACCTTGGCAATTGCAGCGCAAACATAGTCGATGTTCTTGCTGTTCAGCGCGGCCACGCACATGCGGCCGGTGTCGGTGCCGTACACGCCGAACTCGTTGCGCAGGC
>CALMOI010000229.1 GCA_937871735.1 uncultured Comamonadaceae bacterium | reverse complement strand
GTGCGGCGATTGAGGTCGATGCCAAAAACCCGAAACGTATCTTGACCGTGCGTGGTGTGGGCTACGTGTTCGCCCGTCAGCAAGATTGAGCAGGAGCGCACGCCGTGAGCTTGGTGAGTGCCTTTTCCCGTCGGCTGTACCTGCGCATTTGGTTGGCCATGGTGATGGGGGTGCTGCTGCTGGCTGCTGTAGCCGGTTGGGCGTGGCACGTGGCAGCCGAACACAATGCGCCGCGTTCGCCGCCGCGCGAGGTCATTGTGCGCAACGAAAGGGGCGTGCAAATTGGCTCAGCGATTGATCAATTGGAGCGACAACCGGGTGCTGGACTGGAGTTTCAGGTCACGCTCAACAGCGGTCAAATCCTCGTGCTGCAACTGCCGCCGCGTGACCACCGTAGCCCGCCGCGTGAACCGCCGCCCTACTGGACACGCCCGCCTTATGGCTTTTTTTGGCTGCTGATGTTCATGGGTCTGGTGGTGGCGATTGGCGTGTACCCGGTGGTGCGCAGGCTGACTCAGCGGCTGGAGGCCCTGCAAGGCAGCGTGCAGCGCTGGGGCGAGGGCGATTTGTCCGTGCGCGTGCCTGAATACGGCCACGATGAAGTCGCTGATTTGTCGGTTCACTTCAATGCTGCCGCCAGCCGCATCGAAAGTCTGATGGCCACGCAGCATCAGTTGCTGGCGGCCCAAAAGTCACTGCTGGCCAACGCCTCGCACGAATTGCGCTCGCCGTTGACCCGCATCCGCATGGGCTTGGAGCTGATGGGCGCGCAGTCCTCGCCCAACTTCCGCACTGAGATCACCCGCAACATCAGCGAACTCGATCAATTGATCGACGAGATTTTGTTGGCCAGCCGCTTGGATGCGCACGAGGCCGATTTGGGCAGCATTGATCTGATCGATGTACTGGGCTTGGCCGCTGAAGAAAGCGCCCGCCTTCATGCCGAGTTGGAGCTGCACACCGACATTGCGCACTTGCAAGTCTACGGTGTGGCCAAACTGCTTCGGCGACTGGTGCGCAACCTGCTGGAAAACGCCCGCCGTTACGGCAATCAAACCGAAGGGCACTCGGTGGATCCGAATGCCACGCCCGACATCGTGCTCAGCCTGTCGCACGAAACCCAGAGTGACACCGATTTCGCGGTGTTGCGGGTGCTGGATCGTGGCCCCGGCGTGCCGCCTGAGCTGCGCGAACGCATCTTTGAGCCTTTTTACCGCCTGCCCGGTGCCAGCGAGCGCCACGGTGGCGTGGGCTTGGGGCTGGCGCTGGTCAAGTCGATTGCCGAGCGCCACGGCGGCAGCGTCCACTGCGAAGACCGCGAAGGCGGCGGTGCCTGCTTCGTGGTCAAACTGCCCGTGGGCAAGGCCACGCTCTGAGCTTCAAACCGCGTAGTAGTCGCGGTACCAGCTGACAAACTGGCTCACACCTTGGCGGATCGGGGTATTGGGCTTGAAGCCCACCCAAGCGTCCAGCCGGTCGGTGTCGGCGGCGGTGGCGGGCACATCGCCCGGCTGCATGGGCAGGAAGTTTTTCTGCGCCGTGATACCCAAAGACTCTTCCATTGCGGCAATGAACTCCATCAACGGCGTGGGTTGGTTGTTGCCGATGTTGAAGATGCGGTAAGGCGCAGTGCCGGTGGCCGGGTCGGGCTGGAGCGCGGTGTACTCGGGGTTGGGCGTGGCCGGTTTGTCCAGCACGCGCACCACGCCTTCGACGATGTCGTCGATGTAGGTGAAGTCGCGCAGCATCTTGCCGTGGTTGAACACGTCAATTGGCTTGCCCGCCAAAATGGCGCGAGCGAACAAGAACGGAGCCATGTCAGGCCGTCCCCACGGCCCATAGACCGTGAAAAAGCGCAACCCGGTGGTCGGGATGCCGTACAGATGGCTGTAGGTGTGCGCCATCAGCTCGTTGGCCTTTTTGGTGGCGGCGTACAGGCTGACCGGGTGATCGACGTTGTGCCCTTCGGAGAACGGCATGTGCGCGTTGCCACCGTAGACGCTGGAGCTGCTGGCGTAGACCAGATGCTGCACCGGGTTGCGGCGGCAGCCTTCCAGAATGTTCAAGAAACCTTGCAGATTGGCATCCAGGTAAGCCTGCGGGTTGATGATGGAGTAGCGCACGCCAGCCTGCGCGGCCAGATGGATCACACCCTCAAACTTCTCAGCAGCGAACAACTCGGCAGTTGCAGCCCGATCCGCCAAGTCCAGTTTGATGAAACGGAACTTGGGGTGCGACAGCAGCCGTGCCAAGCGTGCGTCTTTGAGGGCGACTTCGTAATAGTCGTTGAGGTTGTCCACCCCGACCACTTCGTCGCCGCGTGCCAGCAGCACCAAAGCCGTGTGCATGCCGATGAAGCCGGCTGCGCCTGTTAATAAAATTTTCATTATTTGATAATCCTTGTTGGAAATTGAATATGCTTAGTCTAAGCATCTACGGTTTAGGTGCTTCTCGCCAGCCATTGCTTTATAGGTCGCCCTATACGATATATATTTTTCTGCGTGCGAGTATACACATTTTTCTGTATAAACAAACGATCAAACCATTTTGTTTTTGTTAAATCTGCATGATTTTTATGTAAAAAATCAATGCAAATTTTTTTCATTTCTGCCATTTCTTGAGAGGCAGTTAATCCGTTTTTGTAGGTTTTTGTTTGACTGGTGACTGGCCTGAAGTGTGATCCCGCGACTGCATCAATCAGTCCGCAGCGAGTGGCTCCAGTTAGTTTCTGCAACATTGGGAATAAGAATTTATCAAACCCCCAAGAGGTTGAAAATCCTGTGAAGAAAGGCGCTGCCACCATCAATAGATCACCACGATAAAATGGCATCATGACCTCAACCCAGTCTACTTCTCGAACTAATATGTGTGGTTGTTGCAGCATCCACCGGTGAGAAAACTCAGAGTCATGGGTCAACGTAGGGGAGAATACATCTAGATTTTTCACTTTGGCACAGTGAATTGCTCTATTTATATCGGATACTGCAATAACTATATCGTCATCGAGTACGCCGATGTACTCAGGAAGCTCTTTTGCGTTGATAAAATGCTTCCCCAGTGCTTGAAATATATCCCCTTTGCATTCGGTACATTCGGAAACAACTTCTGCATTGATTGTATAAGCACCTTGTTGAATGACTTTGACTTCTTTTGACTTCGACTTTCCGGAGTAGTCAAATAAAATTAAGTCAAAATTAGGTAGGCAGTCTATGTGTGCACAGAATAATGGTTGTGACTTTCCATCCCAAGAAATAAGGACAACTACTTTTCCCTGAGGTCGAGTATTGGGGAGTTTTTGGATGGTCATGGCGAGTCTGCGGTTGGTAGTCTAGGCCGTCAATTTTTTGATAACATCAATTTCAAAATTGATAGCGGCCAAATCTGAATCCATACGAGCCATGCGACAAATATTCAGAGGTGGATTTCGCTTGGTTATTTGATAAATTGTATGTTGTATCAATGGGGTCGTGCGTATCCAATACTCCAGTGGATGAATTTTTCGTTTCATTTTTTTAATGTTCTGTGGAGCTTTGAATTCTTCATAAGACATCCAACTATCCGTTTGGTTGAGCTGGGTTTGATACGCTATACGAGCTTGTTCATTTAAATTGTGTAAGCCCAGTGTGGTTTTGCAATGCTTGAGATGGAAATAGAGTAGTCCAATATACTGTTTGGGTAGTTTTGGGGGGGCGAAGTTGAAAATTTCAGTGCGCTGATTTTGTATAAAATAGATTTCTTCGCACACGGGAAAATATAAATGATCACCAGATCCAACTAAAGGTTCTTTTGTGTAGACACCAATCTCACCTTCTGCATTGATTATTAAATTCACGCCGGAGAACGTGAATAATTCTTTTTTGCCTTTGTTGATGGTTTTCCGAATTAGATCGATGGCGGGTTGTAAATGTATATCGATGGCCAAATGATCGTCATCAAGTTTGGTTGCATAACTATAGCGTGCTTGTGATAAAGCAAAATTATAGTAATTAGCTATCGAGTGAATTGACTCTGTTGGTGTTTGCGCATGCTCTAAGCTTAAAATTGGATGGACGTATGGGATGTATTTGATAGGCCTGACACGGTTTGGATATTTTTGTGCCAATTTCTGTAAAATAATCTCAGTATCATCCGTGCAATCGTTATAACAAGCCACGACTTCATCGACGTAAGGGAGGTGCGATTCGATAGAAAGTTGTAAAAAATCGGCCCCATTTTTAATGCGCATGATGGCACTGATCCCCGGTGGGCGTGTTTTGCTCAGTGAGCGGCGATCAAACTGGAATGAATCCAAAATTTCTCCAACAAAAATCGAGGCTATAACAATAAAATTGTTATCTCATAACACACTACTATTTCAGCGCTGAGAACGGATCAACTTCTTGTTGCAAGCGTCGGTTAGCGGCAGAATTTGCTATGCTAAAAAATAATTGATTTAGAAGCTTGCGCCAGCGTCGTGTATCTCGTTTTGTCGCTTGCGCACCAATGGTGGATAATGCCGAATCCACGCTGCGGGTAATAGGATAAGGTTGCACTCCATAAAGGCGTATGCCTGATTCCCACCAGTATCTGATATCTACATCTACGGGTCGAAAAAAAGGTCGATGCTGTTTTAGTAGTTTGTTGGCCCCAGAGCGACTGAGCAAGTAAGCCCCTGTACGGCTGGGTGCTCTGCGGTAGCGGATCAATTGGGTTTTATGGTTCAGGCCGGGAAAAGGCCAGCGTTGTATTGCTTGCTCATGGTCGCGCCCCACTAGTTTGATCATGTCCCACTGTTCGGGCAGGTCTGCCACGGCTTTGAGCACTGCGTGTAATTCCGGCAGCAAATGCACGTCGTCTTCCAAGACCAAAGCATAGGGCTCACGGGAGTCCAGCAAGCGCTGAGCGACTTGCTGGTGGCTGGCGTAGCAACCGATTTCTCCGGGGGTGAGCGACTGGTGATAGCGACGCTGATTGGTGGTTTCGTCGTACCAGGTTCGGCGCTCGGCTTCACTTAATGCTTTGCCGTACACCGCCTCTACGCGCTCATAGCGAATGTTCATGGTGGCGAGCTCGCTGTGCATGCGCTCGCATCTTTGTACATCGCGTGGAAGATTGATGAGATAGGCTAAGCAACCCATAGCAGCTCTCAAGTTAGATGGTAGGTTGGTGCTGATGGGTTATCACGCGACCATAAAAGTCCAACATCGTCGCGTTAGTGTTTGCGATATGGTGCTGACTCAAGTCGATGCTGGTGCGGTATTTGTCTGCTTGAATCTGCTGGAGTAGCAAGCGTGCAAGTGCAGCGGCATCACCCGCAGGGAACATGGCACCGCCGTAATCTTCGATCAGTTCACGGCAGCCATCGGCATCTGAGGCAATCACCGGCGTGCCCGCATCCATTGCTTCCAGCATGACTCGAGGCAACGGCTCAAAACGCGAGGGGCACACAAAGGTATCAAAGGCTTGGTAAAAGTCTTTCACATCAGGACGGAAACCCACGAAACGGATACGCGAGTCGCCATCCGCTAGGGCCTTGAATTGATCCAGCGCTGAGCCGTTGCCAAACAGTACAACCTTCAATCGATCAAGTTCTGGGTGTAGGCGCACGGCTTGGATCAGCGTGTCCCAGCCTTTGATCTCAGTCATGCGTCCTACGCCTCCCACCAAAAAATCGTCAGGAGCAATGCCGAGTTCTTGGCGCAATGTGGCAATGTCGGTGCCGCTTAGGCGGCGATGTGGGGTCAGGGAGTTATGGGCTTTCAGCAGCAGACCCTTGTAGCCCGCCGGGATTTGCGCTAACTGCCAGCGTGCATTGCACACGATGCCACCCATCTGTACGAAATGAGGTCCGTTGACACCAATATGCAAAGTGGTCACGGTAGCAGCTCGTGGAGCGGCTTTGGCCACGATGCGCACAGATCGGCGTAGGTGGCAGTGAATCACGTCGGGTACAAAATCTTGAATAGCAGCACGCACACGCCAGCCCGTGAACAGCAGCCGAGGAACCTCGGTGATGTGAACCCTCGCATCCACATGATCGACGATGCTGGCGCCGTCACGGTTGCGGTGATCACGCCGCACGATTAAGCCCACAGTGTGCTCTTGGCACTGTGCATTACAGGATTCGACGGTAGATCGCTCAGAACCTGCAAACCCCTTCGATAAAACAATATGAAGGATGCGCATGAAACCTATTGCAATTCAAGCAGGTACAGGCCGGCGGTGCTCAGTGGCCGCCACCAAAATGTTCGCCCGCTTTGAGCTTGTACACCGTGCCGCAGTACGGGCACTTGGCTTCGCCGTGACGGCCCACGTCCAAGTACACCTTGGGGTGGCTGTTCCACAACTTCATGTCAGCTTTGGGGCTGGGGCAGAACACGCCGCCTTGGTGGTTCAAGTCTTGGGCGAGGAGTTCAACGGTGGCTTGCGTCATACGGATACCTGTGATGAAGAGTTGGATGCCACCGGGGTCAGCCAGTGGGCGTACTTGGGGTTGCGACCGTTGACGATGTCAAAGAAAGCGGTCTGAATTTTTTCTGTGATCGGGCCACGCGAGCCGATGCCGATGGGCAGGCGATCGAGCTCGCGGATCGGCGTGACTTCAGCGGCAGTGCCGGTGAAGAAGGCTTCGTCAGCGATATAGACCTCGTCGCGGGTGATGCGCTTTTGCACCAGCTCCAGCCCCAAATCCTTGCAGATGTGGAAGATGGTGTTGCGGGTGATGCCGTTCAGCGCGCCTGCCGACAAATCGGGCGTGTAGACCACCCCGTCTTTGACCACAAAAATGTTCTCGCCCGCGCCCTCGGAGACAAAGCCACTGGCATCCAGCAGCAGGGCTTCGTCGTAGCCGTCGTCGGTGGCTTCCATGTTGGCGAGGATGGAGTTGGTGTAGTTGCTCACCGCCTTGGCCTGCGTCATGGTGATGTTGACGTGGTGGCGGGTGTAGCTGCTGGTCTTGACGCGGATGCCGCGCTTCATGCCTTCTTCGCCCAAGTACGCGCCCCAAGCCCAAGCGGCCACCATCAGGTGAATGGTGTTGCCTTTGGGGGACACGCCCAGCTTTTTGTCGCCAATCCAGGTCAGCGGGCGCAGGTAGCCGGACTCTAAGTTGTTCTCGCGCACCACGGCTTTTTGGGCCTCGTTCACTTCGTCTTTGGTGAACGGAATGCTCATGCGCAAAATTTTGGCGCTGTTGAACAAGCGATCAGTGTGCTCTTGCAGCCGAAAAATCGCCGTGCCTTGCTCGCCGTTGTAGGCGCGCACGCCCTCAAATGCGCCGCAGCCGTAGTGCAAGGTGTGGGTGAGCACGTGGATTTTGGCGTCGCGCCAGTCCACCATCTGGCCGTCCATCCAGATCTTGCCGTCGCGGTCAGACATCGAGGGAATCACGGAACTCATAGATTTTTTTCCTTGGGTTGTGCCGAAAGGCGCAAAGCTGGGATTTTACGAGCCTAACTTTGCGGATCGCTAGGCCGCACCAGCAGCCAATGCGTCAACTTGCCCCCGTGAAACTCGCAGTTGACCCACGAATTGCTGTTGTCCGTCCAGCGAAACAGTTCGGGTTGCGCATCTTTGGCGCTTTGCAGTGCGCCCAGCGCCCGCGTCAGGGTGATGACCTGCACCAGCGTCATGCCGGGTTGGAGTTGGGCGTTGAGCATCACCGCGCTGTCGACATGGCCGATGGGGCGATTCGCGGCGCGCTTCAAGATCGTCATCAGCCGGGTGAAGTGCAACAGCAGCCACATCACCAAACCACCCGCCACCACGGCCACGCCCTGCCAGCCGCCCGCTTGCCAGCCCAAACCGAGCAGCACCACACAGCCCGCAGGCACTGAAAATTGTTGAAAGTTCATGACAGCCCGCGCACCAGCTCCATCGCCTCTTCAATGCGCTCGACCGGGTGAATGGTCAAGCCCTCAAAGGCTTTGTCGTTCTTTTTGGGTGCGTTGGCCTTGGGCACCACCGCCACGCTAAATCCCAGTTTGGCCGCTTCTTTCAAGCGATCTTGGCCGCGTGGGGCCGGGCGCACTTCACCGGCCAGCCCGACTTCGCCAAACGCGAGGAAGCCCTTGGGCAGTGCTTTGCCGCGCAAGCTGGAGGTGATCGCCAGCATCACCGCCAAGTCCGACGCGGGTTCGCTAATGCGCACGCCGCCCACCGCGTTCACAAACACGTCTTGATCCATGCAATTGACCCCGGCGTGGCGGTGCAGCACCGCCAGCAGCATCGCCAGCCGATCTCGGTCTAGCCCCACCGACAGGCGGCGCGGGCTGGGGCCACCGCTATCGACCAGCGCCTGTACTTCGACCAGCAGCGGGCGTGTGCCTTCCAGCGTCACCATCACGCAACTGCCGGGCACAGGCTCGCTGTGCTGGCTCAAGAAGATGGCGCTGGGGTTGGACACGCCCTTCAAACCGCGCTCAGTCATGGCGAACACGCCGATTTCGTTCACCGCGCCAAAGCGATTTTTGATGGCGCGCACCAGCCGAAAGCTGCTGTGCGTGTCGCCTTCAAAGTACAGCACCGTGTCGACCATGTGCTCCAGCACACGCGGCCCGGCCAGCGCGCCTTCTTTGGTGACGTGGCCCACCAGCACGATGCTCACGCCGCTGGATTTGGCCGCGCGCGTCAGGTGCGCCGCGCACTCGCGCACCTGCGCCACCGAGCCCGGCGCGGAGGTGAGCTGATCCGAGTACACAGTCTGGATCGAGTCAATCACCGCAATCGTGGGCCGCACCGCATCCAGCGTAGCGAGGATTTTTTCAAGCTGGATCTCCGCCAGCACCTGCACCGCCGAGCCATCCAGCCCCAGCCGCCGCGCCCGCAGCGCCACTTGCGCGCCGCTTTCTTCGCCCGTGACGTAGAGCGTGGACTGGCCTGCGCGCTGCAACGAATCCAGCGCTTGCAGCAGCAGCGTGGATTTGCCGATGCCCGGATCGCCGCCGATCAGCACCACGCCGCCTTCGACGATGCCGCCGCCCAGCACGCGGTCTAGCTCATCGTGGCCAGTGGGCGTGCGCTCGAAGTCGCTGGCCTCGATCTGGCCCAGCGTGGCGACTTCCGCCGTTTTGGCGAGCGCCGCAAAGCGGTGGTTGCGGGTGCTGGCCGCCGAAGCGGCAGGCTCGGCGACCGACTCAATCAAGGTGTTCCAAGCCCCGCAGGCCGGGCATTTGCCCAGCCATTTGGGGCAGGTGCCGCCGCATTCGTTGCAGGTGTAAATCGTTTTTTCTTTAGCCATGATGCAGAGACTACCAACTCAAGGACGCGCAGCGGCCAGTAGCCACACAGCGCGGACGAGAGAGGACGCGGGGAAGTTGTTGCATCAAGCCGCAGCCGCCCAAGGATGCGACAACTCCGCCAGCCGCGCCGCCGACAGCTCCAACCCGTTGGGCCAGCACAGCGCACCCGCGTCGATGAAACAACGCGCAAAGTAGGCGGGCTGGCGCAAGGGCTCCAGCAGCGGGCCGCTGCGGGCGGCCAGATAGGGCGCAGCGTCGAAGTGGCGGACGGAGTGGTTGGAGAACGTCAGCTCAAGGCGGGAGTCTGGGAGGGGACGGGCACGGAGGAGTTTGAGCATGGTGTTAGACGGTGGGTTCTTCATCCACGCGCCGCGCGCCGAGGTCGCGCCAGCGTTGTTCTTCGGCTTCGGCGTCGATCCAGTCGGAGTCGTTTGACGACACTCCACCATTTTTCAAAGTGCCGAACTTTGTAGTTCCATCATACACAGCACCTTTTGTGTTGGTTTTACTATCAATACTTACACCTCTCAAATCCGATCCTGTCAAGTTTGACCTTTGCAGATTGCACTCATAAAACGAAGAAAACATCAGATTTGCCTTCGATAAGTTTGCATCCTCAAAATTTACCCATTTAAAGCGCATCCCAATACATATGGAATTTCTAACATCAGAAAACCTAAAGTCGGCATATTGAATCCCCTCAAATGTTGCATGCCCAAAATCTGACCACCTTAGGGTGGCGTGTGATAGATCTACTTTTTTGAGTTTTGCTTGATGTAGATTTGCAGAGTCCAGTTTTGCAGCATGTAGACTTGCCATTTCTAGATTAACATAACTTAGTCTTGCTCCTTGAAGATTTGCGAAAGATAAATTAATCTTATTCATCGAGGCAAATTTCAAATCTACTCCTTGCATGTGTGCTCCAAATAAATAAGCTGCACACAAGTTTGCCCCTTGCAAATCAGCTCCTTGTAGATTTATGCTACGCCAATTTTTATGTGGGAGTGGATTTTTTTCATCTTTATGATCATGGAAAAGCCTTTGTTTTAAATGCTCTTTTATAAGATCTAGGTTAACTCCTCGCAGGTCAATCGATCTTAATTTTAATCCAGCCAACTTCCATGGGCTACTCGTTGGAGACCGGGTATTAACCCCCGCAAGCACTCCTATTGAAATATCCTCAGGATGGAGTGAATATTGTTGTTGCACCCCGAAAACCAGAGACTCCCTTACCGCTAAGCCAAATGGTGTATTGATAATTGTTGAGAAATCAAATCTCCACTGTTCCAATGCATCATTCTCACTTTTTTCTAAAATCGATTCATCTAATTTTCTAACATGCTCCAGTACCAACCCCTCCCACAGCGACTTGAGCAACTGGAACGCAGGCCGCTGAAAGTGCTTGCCAAATTCGCCATCCAAAAACGCCTGGAGCTGATAAACCGCCGCCACTTGCAAACTCTCGCCCCCGGTGCGCTTGTTGACGCTGCGGGCATGGTCAGGCGGCGCGCTGCCTTCGCGGGTGGTGACGGTTTCAGTGGTGATTTCGGGGCCGCTGGCGGTGGCCTTTTCGGTGCGCTTGGTTTGCTCGACCACCTTGTCTTCCTGGAGGTGCTGCCCGCTGGCCCATTCGGCCAGTTTCTGGAAGTCCTTCAGGTTGATGTCTTTGCGCTGGTTCTCGATTTGCCAAAGGGTGTTTTGGTCGCGGTAGCGCCAGATGATGTAGGCCACGGGAGAGCCCACCAACACCGATAGCAAGGTGCCGGTGACGGTGTTGGGTTCTAGCCATTTGGAGAGGTCGATCCCATGCTCTAGATGCAGGCCGTAGTAGCCCCAAACCCCGAGCGCAGCCAAGATCGACAGCCCCACGATGCCTGCAAGCCCGACACCAACAGGGCGCGGCCACCCGGTAGTTGCCGCTGCGCCACCACGGCGTTGAGCCTGGAGCTTTTGGCGCTCCTTCGCCTGCCAGCGCACGCAGCGCTTGACGTACACAGCCACTTCGCGCCGGATGGCGTCGCCGTCCATGTCGTCGGTCAGCCGCAGTTGCGGCTCGGCCAAGATCAGCCATTCGGCCAGCGGCGCGAGCTTGGTTTTCCAGTGTTCGGGGATGCGGCGGCGCAGTTTTTCCAGCATGCGGGCATTGTCATGTACCGCCTGCGCGGGTGGGCCTTTGATAATGGCGGCGAACCATCACTGAGCCTTCACCATGCACCTCCTCGGCCTGCACCATGTCGCTTTGATCGCTGCCGACTACGCCCGCAGCAAGCATTTCTATACCCACATCCTGGGCCTGCGCGTGTTGCGCGAGACGTTTCGGGCCGAGCGCGATTCGTACAAGCTGGATTTGGAGCTGCCCGATGGGGCGCAGTTGGAGCTGTTCTCGTTCCCCGCGCCGCCGCCGCGCCCGACCCGGCCCGAGGCTTGCGGGCTGCGCCACTTGGCGCTGTCGGTGGCGGATTTGGACGCTGCCATCGCCCATTTGGCGCAGCACGGCGTGGCGGTGGAGCCGGTGCGGGTGGATGAGTTCACCGACCGGCGCTTCACCTTTTTTGCCGACCCGGACGGCTTGCCGCTGGAGCTGTACGAGCAGGCGCGGGCTTGAGCCCTGTGGCCGCCTCAGTTGTCGCGTGGCTGTCAGGCGAACAAAGGAGGCGTGCGGCATGATGCACCGCAACCATGGCGCGCTGCGCCCGCATCTTCAGAAGGAAGTTTCATGACTCCCACGCCCCCTGTGACCACCCCTTTGTCCGTTTCTGGGCCTCGCCCGACTGCCGCTTTGCGGGCGCTGTTGGGCGCTGAGCTGCCGCTGATTCAAGCCCCGATGGCCGGGGTGCAAGGCAGCACGTTGGCCTTGGCGGTGATGGATGCGGGTGGCGTAGGCTCGCTGCCCGCCGCCATGCTCACGCCCGAGGCGTTGCGCGCCGAACTGCAAGCCTTGCAAGCGGGTAGCCGGGGTCGCCCGTACAACGTCAACTTTTTTTGCCACACCCCGCCCGTGCCCGATGCGGCGCGCGAGGCCGCTTGGCGCAGGACGCTCAGCCGCTTTCACGCCGACATGGGGTTGGATGTGAACGCTGCCCCGCCCGGCGCGGGCCGCATGCCTTTCAATGCCGATGCAGCCGCGCTGCTGGCCGAGTTCCGCCCGCCGGTGGTCAGTTTTCACTTTGGTTTGCCCGCGCCGGAGTTTTTGGCGCAGATCAAGGCTTGGGGCGGCAAGGTGCTGTCGTCGGCCACCACGGTGGAAGAGGCGCGCTGGCTGGTGCAGCACGGGGCCGATGCGGTCATCGCCCAAGGGCTGGAGGCGGGCGGCCACCGGGGCCACTTTTTGAGCGATGATTTGTCGCGCCAAATGGGCACTTTCGCGCTGTTGCCGCAGATCGTGCGTGCGGTGGAGGTGCCGGTGATCGCCGCCGGGGGCATTGCCGACGCGGCGGGCGTGGCGGCGGCGCTGGCGCTGGGCGCAGCGGGCGTGCAAGTCGGCACGGCCTATTTGCTGTGCCCCGAGGCGCATACCAGCGCCATCCACCGCGCCGCGCTGCAAAGCGAAGCGGCCCGCCACACGGCGCTGACCAACGTCTTCACGGGCCGCCCGGCACGCGGCATCGTCAACCATGTGATGCGCGAGTTGGGCTGCCTGTGTCCTACGGCCCCGGCGTTTCCGCTGGCCACGGCGGCAATGGCTCCGCTGCGGGCGGCGGCTGAAGCGCAAGGCAGCGGCGAGTTCTCGCCGTTGTGGTCAGGGCAAAACGCCAGCGGCTGCCGCGCCATCAGCGCCACCGAATTGACGCGGCGTTTGATGGCCGGCGTGGCGCTGGGCTGATTCAGTGGGAATCTGCTGCTTTTTTAAGCAGCAAGGCCGCGTCGTACAGCGCGTTTTTAGAGCCGCCGGTGATGTCCGCTGCCAGCCGGGCGGCGGTTTTGAGGGGCAATTCGGCCAGCAGCAGTTTCAGGATGCGCAGGTCGTCGCCCGCGTCTTCGGCCACGGGTGCGCCGTGAATCACCAGCACGAATTCGCCGCGCAGGCGCTGCGGGCTGGCGGCAAACCACGCGGGCAAGGCGTGGGCGGGCACGGTGTCGATTTCTTCAAACTGCTTGGTCAGCTCGCGCCCCAAGGTGACGGGGCGCTCGCCCAACACGGCCAGCGCGGCGGCCAAGGCTTCGATGCGGTGCGGCGCTTCCAGCAAGACGATGGCGCGGGCTTCGGCGGCCAAGGTTTGCACGGCGGCGGTGCGTTCGGTGGCTTTGCTGGGCAAAAAGCCGCTGAACACGAAGCCGCCTTCTTGCGTCATGCCAGCGGCGCTCAGGGCGGTGGTCACGCTGCTGGCACCGGGCAGCGGCATCACCGCGTGACCGGCTGCGCGCACGGCGGCCACCAAGCGCGCACCGGGGTCGCTGATGGCGGGCGTGCCCGCATCGCTGACATAGGCAATGCGCAGCCCTTGTTGCAAGCGCTCAATCACGCCCTGGGCGGCTTCGGCTTCGTTGTGCTGGTGTACGGCCAGCAGTTGCGCGCCGGGGCGGTCGATGCCGTAGGCGCGCAGCAGTTGCTGGGTGTGGCGGGTGTCTTCGCAGGCCACGGCATCGACCAAGCCCAGCACATGCAAGGCGCGCAAGGTGATGTCGGCCAAGTTGCCGATGGGCGTGGCCACCACGTACAGCACCCCCTGCGGATAATGCTGATGGGCAGCGGCCTCACGGGCAGCGGCCAGGGCGGGAGCAAAAGATGTGCTGGAGGACGGAGTCAATGGAATTCCTTGCGAAACAAACCACCAAGCAAAAGGGCGATGCCGCCGAAGCGCTGGCGTTGCGCCACTTGCAGGCGGCGGGCCTGAAGCTGGTGACGCGCAATTATCGAACGCCGGGGCGCGGTGGCGGAGAAATCGACCTGATCGTGCGCGCCCCCGACGGCACGCTGGTGTTTGTCGAAGTGCGCCAGCGCTCTAGCGCCAGCCACGGCGGCGCGGCGGCCAGCGTGGTCAGCGCCAAGCAGCGGCGCATCATTTTTGCGGCGCGTCATTACCTGATGCGCTTGCGCGAGTTACCGCCGTGTCGTTTTGATGTGGTGTCGGTCGAGCCCGCCGGGGTGCAGTGGTTGCAGGCCGCGTTTGATGCGGGCTGAGCCGGTGGCTTATCATCAAAGACCATGTTAGAGCAACGCATTCAACAGCACTTCATCGACAGTGCTGACCTCAAATACCAAGCCGCCCAAGCCCTGAGTGGGCCGATTGCCGACGGCGTGCAGGCGCTGCTGGCTTGCGTCACCAGCGGCGGCAAAGTGCTGGCCTGCGGGCAAGGCGGTTCGGCCAGTTTGGCGCAGTACTTTGCGGCGCTGTGCGTCGGCGTGTTTGAGCGCGACCGACCCGAGCTGGGCGCGCTGGCGCTGACGGCGGATGGCGGCGTGCTGACCGACCTCTCGCGCGGCGACGATGGCGCGCAGATCTTCGCGCGCCAAGTGCGTGCGCTGGGCCAAGTGGGCGACGTGCTGCTGGTGATTGCCACCCACGGCAACATTCCCGCGCTGCTGCAAGCAGTGGCTACCGCCCACGAGCGCGACATGAGCGTGGTGGCGCTGACCGGGCAAGGCGGCGGCGTGCTGGGCCGGGTGCTGCACGAAACCGATGTCCACATTTGCGTGCCGCACGAGCGGCAGGCCCGCATCCACGAAGTCCACAGCCTGATCTTGCACTGCCTGTGCGACGGCGTGGACAGTCAGTTACTTGGCGAACAGGAGTCTTGAACATGCAACACATTTCCACCCGACGCTGGGTGCTGGTCACCTTGACTGCGGCCACGATGGCCTCCACGCTGGGCGGCTGCGTGCCCTTGGTGGTGGGCGGCGCAGTCATGACTGGCATGGTGGCGACGGATCGCCGCACCTCGGGCGCACAGCTCGATGACGAAGGCATTGAAGTGCGCATCGTCAATCGGCTGAACGAGGCGTTTGGGGATCGCGTGCACGTCAACGCCACCAGCTACAACCGCCAAGTGCTGTTGACCGGCGAAGTCGGCAGCGCCTACGACAAGCAGCGGGTGGAGCAAATCGTGTCGCGGGTCGATAACGTGCGCACGGTGGTGAACGAGCTGGCACTGGTGGGTGGATCGTCCTTCACGCAGCGCTCGGGCGACGCGGTGATCACGGGTCGCGTGAAGGCGGCGCTGCTGGATGCGCCCGATATTTCGGGCAACGCTTTCAAGGTGGTGACTGAGCGCGGCACGGTCTACTTGATGGGCCGCGTCACCAAGCGCGAGGCCGAGCGCGCCACCGAAGTGGTGCGCGGCGTGAGCGGTGTGCAAAAGGTGGTGCGTGCGTTCGAGTTCATCACGGAAGCCGAATTGCAGCGCATCCAAACCGAGAGTTCGCCTCCGCCCGCGAGCACCGGCCCGCGCAGCTGAGTGCTTGGGCGCTCAGGCGCTCAGCGCAGGCGCTTGATCAGGCTAGAGGTGTCCCAGCGTGAGCCGCCCATGTCCTGCACATCGGCGTAGAACTGATCGACCAGCGCCGTGACCGGCAGGCGCGCACCGTTGCGGCGCGCCTCTTCCAGCACCAGCCCCAGGTCTTTGCGCATCCAGTCCACAGCAAAGCCGAAGTCGAACTGATCGGCGACCATGGTTTTGCCCCGGTTGTCCAGTTGCCAGCTTTGCGCGGCACCTTTGCCAATCACGTCCAGCACTTGGTTCACATCCAGACCGGCTTTGCCGCCGAAGGCCAGCGCCTCGGCCAAGCCTTGCACCAGTCCGGCAATGCAGATTTGGTTGACCATTTTGGTGAGCTGGCCTGCGCCGCTGTCGCCCATGAGGGTGCAGGCGCGGGCGAAGTGCAGCACCAGCGGTTGGGCTTGCTCGAAGGCGGTTGGCGTGCCGCCGCACATCACCGTGAGTGCGCCGTTTTGCGCGCCCGCTTGTCCGCCAGAAACCGGCGCGTCGATGAAGCGCAAGCCCAGCGTTTTGGCGGCGCTGCTCAGTTCACGCGCCACATCGGCAGAGGCGGTGGTGTGATCGACCACGATGGCTCCGGGCTCCAGGCCCGCAAATGCGCCGTCTGCGCCCAGCATCACCGAGCGCAAATCGTCGTCATTGCCGACGCAGCTGAACACGAAGTCCGCGCCCATCGCGGCCAAACGCGGGGTATCGGCACGGCGGCCACCGAACTCGGCGCACCAAGCCTCGGCCTTGGCCGACGTGCGGTTGTAGACCGTGACTTCGTGCCCTGCGCGGGCCAAGTGCCCGGCCATTGGGTAGCCCATCACGCCCAGCCCTAAAAACGCCACTTTGCAGGCGGGGCTGGCTTCGTAGCTGCGTGATGAAGGCGACAAGACGGGGGAAGCGAGAGGAGATGCGAGGGTGGTGCTCATGGGCGGGCTCTTGGGAAACGGTGCCTCAGCGGGCTTGACAAGGTGAATGTGTGACGGCGGGGGCGCTGTGATGCCCGTTAAGTTCTCAAAGCGTCCCAGCGTGCTGTGCAGCTTGAGGCGTATGCGCAGCTCGTTGAACGAGTCGGCGTTGCGCAGCGCATCTTCGTAGCTGATGAGGTTGGCCTCGTAAGCGTCAAACAGCGCATGGTCGAGGGTCTGCATGCCCAGGCTGCGGTTCGATTGGATCTGCTCTTTGAGGTCGGCGATGTCGCCTTTGAAGATGCAGTCCGCCACCTTGGGTGTGTTGAGCAAGATCTCAACCATCGCAATGCGGCCTGCGCCGCTGCGGCGCGGCACCAGCCGCTGGCTCACGATGGAGCGCAGATTCACCGACAACTCCATCAGCAGTTGCGGACGCTGCTCTTCGGGGACGAAGCTGAGCATGGCGTCCAGCGCCCGAGTGCTGCTGTAGGCGTGCAGCGTGGCGATGCACAAGTGACCGGCTTTGGCGAAGGCGAGGGCTTGCTCCAGAGTTTTGCGGTCGTGGATGCTGCCCATCACGATCACGTCCGGCGTTTGGTGCAGCGCGTTTTTGAAGGCTGCGTCCCAGTTCTCGGTGTCGATCCCGATTTCGCGTTGGGTGACGGCGCAGCCCTTGTTCGTGTGGATGAACTTGACCGGATCTTCAATCGTGATGATGTGGCCGTGGGAGTTTTCGTTGCGCCAGTCGATCATGGCGGCCAGCGTGGTCGATTTGCCCGAGCCGGTAGCGCCCGCCAACACGCACAGGCCGCGCTGGGCCATCACCACGTCTTGCAGTGCGGCGGGCAGGCCCAACTCGTCCAGCGTGGGCACATTGTTGGCAATGACCCGCAGCACCATACCGACTTGGCTTTGCTGCATGAACGCATTGACCCGAAAGCGCCCGATGCCAGGCACCGGGACGGCAAAGTTGCCCTCTTTGGTGCGTTCAAATTCGGCGGCTTGGTGGTCGTTCATCAGCGCACGGGCCAGCGCTTGGGTGTGCTCGCCTGTCAGTGCTTGGGGCGAAAGCTTGGTGAGCTTGCCATCGACCTTGACCGAGGGCGGGAGATCCGCAATGAGCAGCAAATCGCTGCCTCTGCGGCTGATCATCAAGCGCAGTAAGTCATGGATGAACTTCAGGGCTTGAGTGTGTTCCATGATGAGCTGGGCCTCAGGGGTGAAATGCCTCAAACAATCGACATGTGCTCGGTGCCCGCTGCCAAGTCGGTGGAGCGGCCCCGCACGCTGTTGAGCTTGATTTGCAGGCGCAAATCGTTGAGCGAGTCGGCGTTGCGCAGCGCGTCTTCGTAGGTGATGGCGTTGGCTTCGTAAGCGTCAAACAGCGCTTGGTCGAAGGTCTGCATACCCGCGTTGCGGCTTTTCTTCATGATTTCTTTGATCTCCGAGACTTCGCCCTTGAAGATCAAATCCGCCACCAGCGGCGAGTTGAGCATGATTTCAACCACGGCGGCGCGGCCCTTGCCGCTTTGGCGCGGCACTAGCCGCTGGGCCACCATCGCACGCAGGTTCAGCGACAAGTCCATCAGCAGTTGCAGGCGGCGCTCTTCGGGGAAGAAGTTGATCACCCGGTCAAGCGCTTGGTTGGCGCTGTTGGCGTGCAGCGTGGCGATACACAAGTGGCCGGTTTCCGCGAAGGCGATGGCGTGTTCCATGGTTTCGCGGTCGCGGATTTCGCCCATCAAGATCACGTCAGGCGCTTGGCGCAGCGTGTTTTTCAGGGCCACATCCCAGTCTTCGGTGTCCAGCCCGACTTCGCGCTGGGTGATGACGCAGTTCTTGTGCGCGTGGACAAATTCGACCGGGTCTTCGATGGTGATGATGTGGCCGTAGGAGTTTTCGTTGCGCCAGTCGATCATGGCCGCCAGCGTGGTCGATTTGCCCGAGCCGGTCGCACCCACCAGCACGCACAGGCCGCGCTTGGCCATCACCACTTCTTTCAGCACGGCGGGCATGCCCAAGCCATCCAGCGTGGGCAGCGTGTTGGGGATGATCCGCAGCACCATCCCAATCTTGCCTTGCTGCACAAAAGCGTTGACCCGAAAGCGCCCAATGCCCGCTGGCGAGACCGCAAAGTTGCATTCCTTGGTGCGTTCAAAGTCGGCGGCTTGCTTGTCGTTCATCACTGCGCGGGCCAGCGCTTGGGTGTGTGCGCCGGTCAGCGGTTGGGGCGAGAGCTTGGTGACTTTGCCGTCCACCTTGATGGCGGGCGGAAACTCGGCGGTGATGAACAAGTCGCTGCCGTTGCGGCTGATCATCAACCGCAGCAAGTCGTTGATGAATTTACTGGCCTGATCGCGTTCCATGATGAGCTGGGCTTTCGCTGAGTGTCAGAGCTGGGCTGATGGGTGTGCGTGCTGGGGTTAGCCAGGGAAGTTTTCTGGGATCTTGGCTTTGGTGCGCGCTTCAGCCGGCGAGATCATGTTGCGCTTGACCAAGTCAGACAAGTTTTGATCCAGCGTTTGCATACCGACGCTGCTGCCGGTTTGAATCGCCGAGTACATCTGCGCCACTTTGGCTTCGCGGATCAAGTTGCGGATGGCGCTGGTGCCAATCATGATTTCGTGGGCGGCCACGCGGCCCGTGCCGTCTTTGGTTTTGCACAGCGTCTGCGAGATCACCGCTTGCAGTGATTCGGAGAGCATGGCGCGCACCATTTCTTTTTCTTCAGCGGGGAACACGTCCACGATCCGGTCGATGGTTTTGGCGGCGCTGGAGGTGTGCAGCGTGCCAAACACCAAGTGGCCGGTTTCGGCGGCGGACATGGCGAGGCGGATGGTTTCCAAGTCGCGCATTTCGCCGACCAAAATCGCGTCCGGATCTTCACGCAGGGCGGATTTGAGGGCGGCGTTGAAGCTCAGCGTGTGCGGGCCGACTTCGCGCTGGTTGATCAGGCACTTTTTGGATTCGTGGACGAATTCGATCGGGTCTTCCACCGTCAGGATGTGGCCGTATTCGTTTTCGTTCAGGTAGTTGACCATCGCCGCCAGCGTGGTCGATTTGCCTGAACCGGTCGGGCCGGTGACCAGCACCATGCCGCGTGGCCGCAGCGCCAGATCAGCAAAAATCTTGGGCGCGTTGAGCTGCTCCAGCGACAGGATTTTGGACGGAATCGTCCGAAACACCGCGCCCGCGCCCCGGTTGTGGTTGAAGGCGTTGACCCGAAAACGTGCCAAGCCGTCGATTTCAAACGAGAAGTCGATTTCCAAGAACTCTTCGTAGTGCTTGCGCTGGGTGTCGTTCATGATGTCGTACACCATCGAATGCACTTGCTTGTGATCGAGCGGTTCGACGTTGATGCGGCGCACATCGCCGTGTACCCGAATCATGGGCGGCAAGCCTGCGGATAAGTGCAAGTCGGACGCTTTGTTTTTGACGCTGAACGCCAGCAGTTGAGTAATGTCCACAGAGTCCTCTATCGTTTGCTACGCTTGCGGCCATTATGACGACCATTGCCCACAACCTTCACGCCGTGCGCCTGCGCATTCAGGCCGCTTGCCTTGCTGCCGGACGCGATCCTGCCGAGGTGGCGCTGCTGGCGGTCTCTAAAACTTTTGGGGCTGACGCGGTGCAAGCTGCACGGGCCTGCGACCAAAGCCAGTTTGGCGAAAACTACATTCAAGAAGCGGTCGACAAAATCCGCACGCTGGCGGCAGCGCCTGACCCGGCGCTTGTGCCGCTGGTGTGGCATTGCATCGGCCCGATTCAGTCGAACAAAACTCGGTTGGTCGCCGAACACTTTGACTGGGTTCACACCGTAGACCGGCTCAAAGTGGCGCAGCGTCTGTCTGAGCAGCGCCCGGCGCATTTGCCGCCGCTGCAAGTGTGTTTGCAGGTCAACATTGACGGCGGCGCGGCCAAATCGGGCATCACGCCTGACGCGGCGCTGGCGTTGGCGCACGACGTGGCCCGTTTGCCGCGTTTAACCCTGCGCGGCCTGATGACGATTCCCGAACCCGCGCCTGACTTTGCCAGCGCGCTGGCGGTGCATCAGGCCACGCGGCGGCTGTTCATCAGCCTGCGCGAGGCCTTGCAAGCCGATGGTGGCGGGGCCGCATTCGATACCTTGTCGATGGGCATGAGCGCTGATCTGGAAGCCGCCATTCACGCGGGCAGCACCTTGGTGCGAGTCGGCAGCGCGATTTTTGGGGGCCGCGCCCCGGCGCATTGATCTTCAGGAGCGTCCCGCTATGAGCAGCAGCGAGTTTGACTACATCATCATCGGTGCGGGCACGGCGGGCTGTTTGCTGGCCAACCGCTTGTCCGCTGACGCGCGCCACCGGGTGCTGCTGATCGAAGCGGGCGGCAAAGACGATTACCACTGGATCCACATTCCCGTGGGTTACCTGTACTGCATCGGCAACCCGCGCACCGACTGGCGCTACCAAACCGAGCCTGAGCCGGGCCTGAATGGCCGCAGCTTGCGTTACCCACGCGGCAAAACGCTGGGCGGCTGCTCCAGCATCAACGGCATGATTTACATGCGTGGCCAAGCCCGCGACTACGACCGCTGGGCCGACCTCACCGGCGACGACAGTTGGCGCTGGTCGCAGTGCCTGCCGTACTTCAAGCTGCACGAAGACCATTACAGGGGCGCGTCGCCCTTGCACGGCGCACGCGGCACGCCGTCCGAGCTGCTGACCCAAGTCGCCAGCGATGGCGTGGACGATGCGCTCTGGCAGCAACTGCTGCGCCACCGCCAAGCGGGCGGCGAGTGGCGCATCGACAAACAGCGCCTGCGCTGGGAGGTGCTGGACGCATTCGCCCAAGCCGCGCAGCAAGCGGGCATTGCCGCTACAGACGACTTCAATCAGGGCAACAACGCGGGCGTAGGCTACTTTGAGGTCAACCAGAAAGCGGGCTGGCGCTGGAACACGGCCAAGGCTTTTGTGCGCCCCACCTGCTATGGCCGCCCGAACTTTGAGCTGTGGACAGGCGCGCAAGTGGCGCGGTTGCTGATCGACACGCCCAGCGGCGGCCCCAAGCGCTGCACTGGCGCGCAGGTTTGGACGGGCCGCGAGATGGTCACCGTCACCGCCAGCAAGGAGGTGATTTTGAGCGCGGGCAGCATCGGATCACCGCAGATTTTGCAGTTGTCGGGCATCGGCCCCGGCGAGCTGCTGCGCCAGCACGGCATCGCGGTGCGGCACGAATTGCCCGGCGTGGGCGCGAACTTGCAAGACCATTTGCAGATCCGCGCCGTGTTCAAGGTGCAAGGGGCGCGCACGCTCAACACGCTGGCGCATTCGCTGTGGGGCAAGGCGCAAATGGGGTTGGAGTACGCCCTGCGCCAGACTGGGCCGCTGAGCATGGCACCCAGCCAGCTCGGGGCGTTTGCGCGCAGCTCGCCCGATTTGGTTTATCCGAATTTGCAGTACCACGTGCAGCCCTTGTCGCTCGATGCGTTTGGCGAGCCGCTGCACCGCTTCCCGGCGTTCACGGCCAGCGTGTGCAACCTCAACCCCAGCAGTCGGGGCTCGGTGCGCATTCAATCCAACCGCTTTGACGATGCGCCTGCGATTGCGCCCAATTACCTCAGCACCGCCGAAGACCGTCAAATTGCCGCCGACAGCCTGCGTTTGACGCGGCGCATCGTGGCTCAGCCCGCGCTAGCGCGCTACCAACCTGAAGAGGTCAAACCCGGCGTGCAGTTCCAGACCGATGCTGAACTGGCGCGCTTGGCGGGTGACATTGCCAGCACCATCTTCCATCCGGTGGGGAGCACCAAAATGGGGCGTGATAACGATCCTACGGCCGTGGTGGACAGTCGCTTGCGTGTGCGAGGGGTGACGGGTTTGCGAGTGGTGGACGCGGGCGTGATGCCGCTCATCACCAGTGGCAACACCAACAGCCCGACGCTGATGATGGCCGAAAAAGCCGCGCGCTGGATCATTGCCGACGCGCACTGACCGCCGCAGGCCGGTTGTCAGCGCAGTCGGCCGATGTAACGTGTTTCGTCCGTGCTAGAGGCGGGTGCGCTGGGCAAGCGGGTTTCGCCAAAGCCCGAATCGGCCCATGCGGTGTTGTGGAAACCGCTGCTGCGCTCTGGCACAACCATCACCGGTTGCGTTTGTGTGGGTGAGAAAGCTTTGCGTCGAGCGGTCACAGGGGCGGCTACGACGGCTTGCTCTAGGCGAGCAACCCACTCCAGCACATCTTCAAAACCCGGCTCGGTAGCGCGTTCGCGGGCGTAGCGCACGATCTCGGTGGCGTACTCCGCGTTGGCGGCCATCCACTCTGTGTCCGTGACGCGACCCGTTTTGCGGCGCAGCAGCACGTGGACACGGGCTGCAATGGCAAGTTTTTCACTGGGTAGCATGAGCTTCTCCTTCAATCACAGTCAACTTCAAAACCAACTCTGAATATCGGTGCAAGTTACGTGCCGATGCGCTCGCGGTGCTGGGTCAGATCCATGCCGGTGATTTCGTCCGAGTCCTCCACCCGCAGTCCGATGACTTGTTGGATCACCAGCAGCAGCAAGGCGCTGACCAAGCCGCTGTAAGCCAGCACGGCCAGCGCGGCCACGGCTTGGGTCAAGATGCTGCCTTGCGCACCCGAGATCGTGGGGCTGGCCAGCAAGCCTGTCAGCAGCGCGCCCACGATGCCACCCACGCCATGCACGCCGAACACGTCCAGCGAATCGTCGGCACGCAGCAGGCGTTTGAGGCCGGTTGCGCCCCAGTAACAGGAAATGCCTGCGATCAGGCCAATGGCCAAGGCGGCAGCGGGTGTCACATAGCCCGCAGCGGGGGTGATCGCCACCAAGCCCGCCACCACGCCTGAACACAAGCCCAGCAGCGAAGGCCGCCGACGCACCAGCCACTCCGCGCCCATCCAAGACAAGGCACCAGCGGCGGCGGCCACATGCGTGGTCAGCATGGCCAGTCCAGTGCGGCCATCAGCGGTCAAAGCCGAGCCCGCGTTGAAACCAAACCAGCCCACCCACAGCAAACCCGTGCCGGACATGGTCAGGCCTAAGTTGAAGGGCTCGAAAGCCTCGCGGCCATAGCCTCGGCGTGGCCCCAAAAAGTAAGCGCAAACCAGTCCAGCCACGCCCGCGTTGATGTGAACGACCGAGCCACCAGCAAAGTCCAGTGCGCCCATTTGCGCCAGCCAACCGCTGGGCTCCCACACCCAGTGAGCGACGGGGGCATACACCAGCACCGACCACAGGCTGATGAACCACACCATCGCCGAGAATTTCATGCGTTCCACAAACGCCCCCACGATCAGCGCCGGGGTGATGATGGCAAAGGTCAACTGAAACATGGCGAACACTGACTCAGGAATGGTCGGTGCCAAGTGGCTGACAGAAACTTTGCCAGCGTCTTTGAGGTAGTCAATGCCGTCAAAGAACAGGCGATCCGTGCCGCCAATCCAAGGGCCGCCGGGGGTGAACGCGAGCGAATAACCCACGGTGAACCACAGGATCGACACCACGGCTGCAATCGCAACCGTGCAAGCCATGGTGTTGATCACGCTCTTTTTGCGCACCATGCCGCCGTAGAACAAGGCGATGCCGGGCAGCGTCATCAAGAGCACCAAGGCGGTGGCGGTGAGCATCCAAGCGGTGTCAGCGCCGTTGATGGTGCTTTGCGCCACCAAGCCTGGGCGTGTCAAGGGCGCTGGCGGAACCACCACGGGCGCGGCAGGTGCAACAGGCGCATTGACGACCACAGGGGCCGCTGGGATCACCGCCGCTGCGGGGCTGGAGGCTGATGTCAACTCCGCAGACGCTGGAGGTACAGGCTCGCTGGCACTGCTGGCAGGTTGTGCCCAAGCTGAACCCAATACAACAAGCAAAGCCAGCGAGCTCAGCACGCGGGCCACATTCAACGAGGGCATAGCAACCTCCAAAGAGTGGCAGGAACTTAATGATTACCTGCTACCCATCGGTGCAATTTACATGCCATATCGATGGTGATTTTTCAAGCTCGCAAACCTGGGTTTTCCGTAAAACATGCACGGTTTTTGATCTTCTGCGATGTCATTTCAAGGCACGGGAAATCCCTGATGCACAAACTAGGGGCATGCACGTACAGTTCACCCACTCGCGAATCAGCTCCAAGCTGGTTCTGTTGAGGGATCGAGGAGACAAAGCCCGCACACCCAAAACAGCAATACAAGACATCCGCACGAGATGTTCTCGAAGACACCCCCTAAGGGTGTCTTTTTTTTTGGCCTGACAATCGCTGGAATGGAACTTTTAATTGTCTCGTTGGCCTCGTTACTGGCCGGTTTGGTGGATGCGATCGTGGGCGGCGGCTTCTTTATCTTTGTGCCCGTGCTGTTTTCAACCTTCCCGACGGCG
>CALMOI010000228.1 GCA_937871735.1 uncultured Comamonadaceae bacterium | reverse complement strand
AGACCGAAATCACCCTGGGCCTGCAAGGCTGCCTGCGCCTGGGCCGCATGAAGGACGAGGGCTCGGCCAGCGTCGAAATCACCTCCATCATGAAGCGCAATAGCTGCGGCAAGTCGCTGGACATTGCCCGCGTTGCCCGCGACATGCTGGGCGGCAACGGTATCTCGGATGAATTCGGCATCGCCCGCCATCTGGTGAACCTGGAAGTGGTCAACACCTACGAGGGCACGCACGATGTGCATGCGCTGATTCTGGGCCGGGCCATCACTGGCATCGCCGCTTTCTCCTGAAAGGGCGGGTCATGAGCTTGGATGCCACCTTACGTGCCGTACAACCCCTGGCCGGGGTGCGGGTGCTGGACTTGTCGCGCGTGCTGGCCGGGCCGTGGGCCGGGCAACTGCTGGCCGACTACGGGGCCGACGTGCTCAAGGTCGAGCGCCCCGGCGTGGGCGACGACACCCGCACCTGGGGGCCGCCGTGGTGGCAGCCGGAAGGCGGCAGTCCCTCCGAACGGGTCGCCGCCTACTTTGTCTGCGCCAATCGCGGCAAACGCTCGGTCGCCATTGACTTGGCCAGCCCCGAAGGCGCGGCCCATGTGCGCGAGCTGGCGCGCGAGGCCGATGTGCTGATCGAAAACTACAAGGTCGGCCAATTGGCGCGCTACGGCCTGGATGCCGAGAGCCTGAAGGCGGTCAACCCGCGTTTGATCTACTGCTCCATCACCGGCTACGGCCAGACCGGGCCGCTGGCGCAGAAGGCAGGCTACGACTTTGCCATCCAAGCCGAGGGCGGCTTGATGAGCCTGACCGGTGACAAGGGTGGCGAGCCGCAAAAGGTGGGCGTGGCCGTCACCGACCTGATGACTGGCATCTACGCCGTCACCGCCATCTTGGCCGTGTTGCACGAACGGGCGCGCACCGGGCTGGGGCGGCACATCGACATGGCGCTGTTTGACGTGCAGGTCGCCATGCTGGCCAACCAGGGCAGCAACCAGCTCATCGGCCACCAAACGCCGACGCGCATGGGCAACGCCCACCCCAACATCGTGCCCTACCAAGTCTTTGCCACGCTGGACGGCCACATGGTGCTGGCCGTGGGCAACGACGGCCAGTTCGCCCGCTTTTGCGTGGCGGCGGGCCACCCCGAAGTGGCGCAAGACGTGCGCTACGCCACCAACCCGGCGCGGGTGCAACACCGCGCCGAGCTGATCGGCTTGATCGCCAGTTGGACAGCCCAGCGCAGCACCGCCGACTGGGTGGCGAGCCTGGAGCCGGTGGCCGTGCCGTGCTCGCCGATTTTGGATGTGGGGCAAGTCATGGCACACCCGCAAGTTACCGCACGCGGCCTGCGCCTGTCGCCCGCCGATGCTGCCACGCCAGCTATGGTGGCCGCGCCCGTGCTGCTGGACGGCGTGCGCCCCAGCCACCCGCTGCCGCCACCTGCGCTGGGAGGGGATACCGGGGTGTGGAAAGGCTAGCGTACCTGCTAGCATGCTTCTCAAGATATGGAGTCAGATTGGGAGGCAATCCATGAGTGAGTGGAGTGGTTTTCATTGGGCACTGATGCCTTGGGCGGTACTGGTGTCAGGCGTGTTGCTGTTGTGGGGCTTGTATGTGCTGTGGCGTGCCCAGCAGCACGCCAAGGCCTTGCTTCAGCAAACGACGACGGCTCTGCAAGAAAGTGAAGCGCGCAACCAAGCACTGGTGGAATTGAGTGATCGTTTGGCGGCTGAATCAGTGTCTCAGGAACACAAAACAGAGCTGCGCACCATTCTGGATACGACCAAGGACGGCTTTTATGTGGCCGACATGCGCGGCTACTTGCTGGAAGTCAACGATGCGTACTGTCGCTAGTCCGGCTACACCCGCGAGGAGCTGCTGCGCATGAGCATTCCTGATTTGAAAGGCAGCGAAGATCCCTCGGACATAGACATTCATATCAGCCAAACCGTCCATGATGGCTACGACCTGTTTGAGACTCGCCACCGTAGAAAAGATGGCAGTTTTTGGTTGCTAGAAATTAGCGCTTCTTACACGCCTGAGGATGGCGGGCGAGTGATTGCCTTTTGCCGTGACATCACCCAGCGCAAACACGTGGAAGCGGAGTTGTTGTATTTCCAAAATCACCTGCAGGAACTGGTGGCGGCGCGAACGGCTGAAGTGCAAGCAGCCAGCGAGCAAATTCGGGAGACTTTGTTTGCGTTGGATCGCGTGGGGATGGGTGTCATATGGGTAGATTCGGCACCGTACCGCATCACCTACACCAACCGCCGTGCCGCAGAGATGCTGGGCTACACCGAAAGCGAGCTGCTTCAGCTCACGGTGATGGACATTGACCCAGGCTTCAAACCTGATGACCAGCAGGGTGTGAATCAGCAGTTGATCCAGACGGGTTCGGCGCGGTTTGAATCCATGCAGCGCCATAAAGACGGCCACCCGATTCCGGTGGAGGTCACGCTGTACCACATGTCCACGGACAGAAGCCGTCGCGGTCGGGTTGTGGCCTTTTTCTCTGACATCACGCGCCGCAAGCAAGCCGAGGCGCTGCTGACGCTGCAAGCGACCCGTGCGCAAGCGTTGTTGGATCTGCCCAAGATCGCTGAAACCGTGGGCGAGCAAGAGTTGATGCAGCAAAGCCTGCACATGCTGGAAGATTTGACCGGCAGTTGCATCAGCTTCTTGCATGGGGTGGAAGAAGATCAGGATCACATCACTCACTTGGCGTGGTCACACCGCACCCTGAGTGGACATGAGGCGGCGAATTTGGAGTCGCATCACCGCATCAGCCATGCCGGGTCGTGGGCCAATGCAGTGCGCCAGCGTGCGCCCTTCATCGTCAATGACTATGCGCAAGCGCCGGGGCAGGGTGCCATGCCGCAAGGGCACACGCCTTTGCAACGCATGTTGTGTGTGCCTGTGATCGAAAACGGTCTGGTGGTGTTGGTGGTGGGGGTGGGCAATAAGGAGACGCCCTACACCGAAATCGACATAGAAACCGTGCAACTGCTGATCAACGACATGTGGCGCACGCTGCAAAAACAGCGCACCTTGCAGCGATTGCGTGCCGCCACGACACGCCTGGAAGTGGCAACGCAAACCGCGCAGTTGGGCATTTGGGAATGGGATGTGCAAGCTGATGCCGTCTCGGGTGATGAGCGCATCGCTGAGATATACGACTTTGGCCCAGATATCGATACATGCCGATTGGACAGCAGCTTTTGGCGCTCGCGCATTCATGTGGATGACGTCGCGCAAGTGGATCGAAAACTGAAACTCAACTTGGAAGGCTCTGCGCCGTTTGATGCCATTTTTCGGATTTACAAGTCGGACGACAGCATTGCCTACATTGAGGCGGCCACGCATGTTGAACGCGATGCCTCGGGGAAACCGCTGCGTGTGGTGGGCGTGAACCGCGACATCACACAGCAAAAAGAAACCGAATTGGCGCTGCAAGAAGCCAAAGTTGCCGCCGAGGCCGCCAGTCGCGCCAAAGGTGATTTTTTGGCCAACATGTCGCACGAGATTCGGACGCCGCTCAATGCCGTGCTGGGTTTTGCGCGCATAGGTGCGCGTGACAGCCGCGAGGTGCAAAGCAAAGCGGGGTTCACGCGCATTTTTGCGTCGGGCACGCATTTGCTGGGCGTGATCAACGATGTCTTGGACTTCTCCAAGATTGAGGCTGGCAAATTCCAAATCGAAGCGCGACCGCTGCGCCTGTCGGAGGTTGTGAGCAACGCTTGCGGTTTTGTGAGCGGATTGGCTCAGCAAAAGAGCCTGAAGTTTGAAGTGGGTGATATGGCCGATTTGCCGCAGTGGGTCAGCGGCGATGGCCAACGCTTGCAGCAAATTTTGACCAATTTGCTCTCCAACGCGGTGAAGTTCACCAAGGAAGGCTCGGTGTCTTTGCGCATTGAACGCCACGATGAATCGATGTACACCTTCAGCGTCACGGACAGCGGAATTGGCATGACACTGGAGGAGCAGTCGCGCTTGTTCAACGCTTTTGAGCAGGCTGACAGCTCCACCACCCGCAACTATGGCGGCACGGGGTTGGGGCTGGCCATCAGTCGGCGCTTGGCGCAGATGATGGGCGGCCACATCAGCGTGACCAGTCAACCCAGAATGGGCAGCACCTTCAACTTGACGCTGCCGCTGCCGCCCGCAGAGCCACCCAAGCAGCAGTGCATTGAGCATCCTCAAGCCGCCATCAGGCCGCTGGCGGGTTACCGTATCTTGGCTGCGGAAGATGTGGATGTGAATCGCTTGATCTTGGAAGATTTGTTGCGCGAAGCAGGTGTCTCCAGCATCATCTTTGCAGAAAACGGCGCGATTGCAGTGGACATGGTGGTGATGTACCCCGGCGCATTCGACGTGGTGCTGATGGATGTGCAAATGCCGGAAATGGACGGCTACGAAGCGACCCGGTGCCTCAAGGAAATTGCCCCTCAACTGCCCGTGATTGGCCTGACGGCTCACGCCTTGTCCCAAGAGCGGGCCAAGGGCGCGGAGGCGGGCATGGTCGATCACGTCACCAAGCCCGTCGATCCCGCGACCTTGATTGCTGCTGTGCTGCGACACCCGCGCCAAGGTGGCACGTTGCTGCCAGCGCCCACGTCAACACCATTGCCCTTGATGGACATGGAGCTTTTGCTGGAAGCAGATTTCGCCGCAACGGGCTTGATTGATTGGGACAGTTTCAGCCGACGCTGTGGCGCGCGTGCTGAGTTGATGAACAAGCTGGTTGAACTGGCGCGTGATGGTCAGAAAAACACGCCCGAGCGGCTGCGTCACTTGGTGCAGACCAGAAAGATGCAAGATTTGTCGGTTCTCGCGCACACCGTGCGGGGCGTGGCGGGTAATTTGCAGGCACATCGTTTGATGGAGTTGGCCAGCACGTTAGAACATGCCGCCAATGCCCAGTCTGACAACGTGCCTGCGCTGACCGAGCAAGTCGCCCAACTGACCGCGCAGTTTGTGGCGGAGTTGGCGAATCGTGCGCAGCGCTGAACGCCTTTATTTCAGGTGATTGAAGGCTTCATGCGCTTGCTGTTCTGAGCTGGTGAACACGTCTTCACTTTCGAATGCATAGCCAAAATAGCCGCGTTGGATCTGGATTTCCAGCTCCACCAAGTGGATGTGGTGGTACTCGTGGGCGCGTTCGGCGCTCAGGTACTGTTTGGACAACAGCTTGTTGATCAGCATGATTTGGTCGCGCTCGGCCGCGTAGCAACCGTTGAAGCCCACTTCCGTCTTCATGTCTTCAATCGCGGGGTAGCTGCGCGGCATTTCGCCCAGCCACTTGTGGTTGATGGGGCGCACGGCGTAGATCACGTCAGCAGGCACCAATTCGGCCAGCATGATGTCGCGGAAATAAGCGCCATCCACAAACCGCTTGCTTTCATCATTGAAGCCGTACTGGTACAGCCAGAGCGCTTCGTCTACCGATTGGGCGGTGATGTCGCGGTAATAGCGGTAAGGGCGGTGTTCGCTTTGTTCGTTGTCGTCGTATTTTTTCGGCGCGTTGCCATCTTTCATCAGCTTGCGGGCGGCTGTGTTCAGGTAAACGTACTCTTCGCCTTCTTGGGGGTTGTAGGCGTTGAAGGCAATGCCGATGTCGGTGTCATTGAGCACATCAGCCGTGTCTTGGTAGAACGTGGGGCTGAATTGCGGAATCATGGTGCGCCCCGGAATGACGGACAGCATTTGCTCAGCCAGCAAAATTTGGCCGCGATTTCCTAGAGTTCGGGTGGCCACGTCGGTGGCATTGCGAATCAAATCGGGCAGCAGATGTTCATACGCCGGGCGCATGATGTTCTTGATACCAAACATGCCCATGATGGCCAAATCAGTGTTGATCTCACCGGTCTTTTTGACCGTGGCCAGCACCCGTTGAAGCTCTTGGCGCAGCACGTTGTGGGTGCTGGTGCCGTGTTGCTTGTGAGCCTTGAGGGCATTGAGGTAATGCGTGGCCCAGCGGATTTGCCCCGATGTACACGAGATCATCATCGGCGTGATTTGACGATCCAGTGCTGCTTGTAAAAAACCCGCACCGTACGCGTTGTTGCCCGCAAGGCCTCCCAGTGCAAAGGCAAATTTCTGATCTTTTTTCATGGTGATAAAGTGATTCGAGTGCCGACAGTGGCACCCGAATTCAGTCTAGCAGCCATGCATGACGCAGACGCATTCAGTAATGCGGCGGTAGCTCGTCGCGCGGGTTGTGGCCGCCACTGGTGCTGGACTGAGGTTGCTGCTGGCGCAGTTGCTGCACCGCTTCAATCAGTTGGTCAATGTGCTGCTGCTGGCGCACGATCACTTGGTTCAGTTGCTCCAGCAAGTCTTCGGTGAAGCTGGCTTTGATTTCCAGCTCGGTCAGGCGCTCGTCGATGGCGGTGGTGTGGGTCATGCGCGAGCTTAAACGGTGCGGCTGCGGGCCAGCGGTGGGTTGTTTTGGAAGTAAGCCTCAATGCCTTTGATCAGCGCATCGGCCAGCGCGATTTGGTAGGCCTCGCTTTTGAGCTTTTCTTCTTCTTCCGGGTTGCTGATGAAGGCGCTTTCGACCAGCACGCTGGGAATGTCGGGCGCTTTGAGCACCGCAAACCCGGCTTGCTCCACACTGCCTTTGTGCAGATTGCCCACTTGGCCAATTTGGCGAATCATGGCCCCGCCCAGCGTCATGCTGTCGCGGATTTGGGCGGTGGTGCTCATGTCCAGCAGGGCGCGCTTCAGGTGCGGATCATCAGCGCCTAGGTTGATGCCGCCCACCAAATCGGCCTTATTTTCTTGGTTGGCCATCCAGCGGGCAGTTTCGCTGGATGCGCCGCCTTGGCTGAGTGCAAACACGCTGGCCCCACGCGCTTGCTGGTTGGTGAAGGCGTCGGCGTGCAAGCTGATGAACAGGTCGGCCTGCACTTTTTGGGCTTTTTGCACCCGCGTGCGCAGCGGCACGAAGAAGTCGGCATCGCGCGTCAGGTAGGCGCGCATGGGGTTGCCGCGCCATGTGGTGGCGTTGATGCGTTCGCGCAGACGCATGGCAATTTGCAGCACCACATCTTTTTCACGGGTGCCACCGGGGCCAATTGCGCCGGGGTCTTCGCCGCCGTGGCCGGGGTCAAGCGCGATGATGATCAGCCGGTCGGTGCCGCTCAAGACGGTTTTGCCGCTAGATTTGCCATCGGTTTTGTCGCTTGCGGGGGTGCTGCGGTTGGCGAGCAGGTCGGTGATGGACTGGTCTGGAATGGGTGTGGCTTCAGGGCGGCGGCGCGTGCTGGCGCTGGGCTGCGGTGGCGCGGCAGCGGTGGTGGTTGGAACTGGCGGCGCGATGGGGGCTTGACGCGCAATCAAATCGCCCAGTGGGTCGGCGGCATTGCTGCTGGACGGGGTGATCGCTTGCAGTGCCGGGTTGCTATTGAGCGTGGCACTGAGGGCGGTGGCGGGTTCGGTGGTGCTGGCCGCTGCGCCTGCAACGTGAATGGGCGTGACGCGGCGGCCTTCGTTCAGGCGCTCGGCAACCAAGTCTTGCAGCGGGTCGCTGCGGTGCGTGGGGTAGAGGTCAAACACCAGCCGATGTTTGTAGGCTGCCACCGGGGCCAGCGTGAACACCTGCGGCTTGATGGGCTGCTTCAAGTCAATCACCAGCCGCACTTTGTCTGCCCCGTTGGGCGCAACGCGAATGCCAGCAATGTTCGGGTCATCAGCGCGCACTTTGGCGACCAGCTCGCGCAGCGCGGCGTTCATTTCGACGCCTTCAATGTCCACGGCCAAGCGCGGCGGCGAGGCGATAAAGGTTTGCGTGGCTT